>NZ_JASJWL010000029.1:0-57972 GCF_035019225.1 Pseudomonas sp. CCC4.1
ATGTGAGAGTAGGTCATCGTCAAGATTAAATTCCAAACCCCCTGTCTGCTAACGCAGACAGGGGGTTTGTTTTTGTGGGCAGAAAAACAGCCGCAGCTTCAAGCCTCCATTGCCGAGCAATGTTAAGGTTCGCCTTTGGATTTCGCTTTCTCCTAAGGATGCCGTCATGTCGGTTGCTACGCCTCTCAATGCGGGTTTTATGGTGGTTCATGGCAACCGCCTCGATGAGTTACGCAGCCTGGTTGTCAGCTGGATGCGCCTTTACCCGCTGGCTCCTCTGGAGAACGAAATTGCTCTGGTGCAGAGTAACGGCATCGCCCAATGGTTAAAGCTGGCTCTTGCCGAAGATGCCCGCGACGACGACCTCGGCGGCTGCGGTATTGCTGCAGCCGTGGACGTGCAGTTGCCCGGCAGTTTTTTGTGGCAGCTCTATCGGCTGGTACTGGGCAGTGAAGAAATCCCCGCCAAGTCATTGCTCGATAAAGCCCCGCTGACCTGGCGTTTGATGCGCCTGCTGCCTGCCCTTATCGATCAGCCGCACTTCGAACCCCTGCAGCGCTTCCTGACTCACGACACCGATCTGCGCAAGCGCTATCAGCTGTCTGAGCGTCTTGCCGACCTGTTCGACCAATATCAGGTATATCGCGCCGACTGGCTTGAGGACTGGGCCGCAGGTCGCCATCAATTGCGTAACGCCCGGGGCGAAAGCCCGGCCCTGAGCCCGGCTAACTGCTGGCAGGCCGAGTTGTGGCGTGCGCTTCTGCTCGATGTAGGTGAAGAGGGCATGTCACAGAGCCGTGCCGGCGTTCATCAGCGTTTTATGGACAAGATCAACAGCCTCGAGCAAGCCCCGCCCGGCTTGCCCGCGCGGGTGATCGTTTTTGGCATCTCGTCACTGCCTGCTCAGGCACTTGAAGCCCTGGCCGGGCTCGCCCGCTTCAGCCAGGTATTGTTGTGTGTGCACAACCCTTGCCGCCATCATTGGTCTGACATCGTTGCCGATAAAGATCTGCTGCGTCATCAGTACAAACGTCAGGCCCGCAAAAGCGGAATGCCTACAGCACTTGATCTGGATACCCTGCATCAGCATGCCCATCCCTTGCTGGCTGCCTGGGGTAAACAAGGCCGTGACTATATCAACCTGCTCGACAGCTACGACGAGCCCAACAGTTATCGCGCAGCTTTTCGCGATGGCCGTATCGACCTGTTCAGCGAAGTTGAACCGCTTAACCTGCTCAACCAGTTGCAGGACGATATTCTTGAGCTGCGCCCGCTCAACGAAACCCGGGAGCTATGGCCCGCCATCGATCTGGCACAGGATCGCTCAATACGCTTCCATGTTGCGCATAGTGCGCAGCGTGAAGTCGAGATCCTGCACGACCAGTTGCTCGCACGTTTCAGCGAGAACCCTCAGTTGCAGCCACGTGATGTGATTGTGATGGTGCCGGATGTGGACAGTTACGCGCCGCATATCCGTGCTGTTTTTGGGCAAATCGAACGTGATGATCGGCGCTTTATTCCCTACACCCTGGCCGACCAGGGGCAGCGTGGTCGTGATCCATTGCTGATCGCTCTCGAACACTTGCTTAAATTGCCTGACAGCCGTTTCCCCGTCAGTGAAATCCTGGATTTGCTCGACGTGCCATCACTGCGCGCCCGCTTCAAGGTGCAAGAGCGCGACTTGCCAACCTTGCATCGCTGGATTGAAGGCGCTGGCATTCGCTGGGGGTTGAATGCGCAGCAGCGTGCCGGTCTTGGTTTGCCCGAGCAACTGGAGCAAAACAGTTGGCGTTTTGGTTTGCGCCGCATGTTGCTCGGGTATGCCGTAGGCAGTGGTGAGGCCTGCGACGGTATTGAGCCCTACGATGAGATCGGGGGGCTGGATGCCGTACTGATCGGCCCGCTGGTAGCTTTACTCGATGCGTTGGAAATCGCTCATCAGGAGCTCTCGCAACCGGCATTGCCGCAGCTCTGGGGCGAGCGCCTGCAGGCTTTGGTGCAGCTGTTTTTCCAGGCCGAAACAGAGCACGACGACTACCTGTTGGCCCAGCTTGAAGAGCTGCGCGAAACCTGGCTCGAAACCTGTGAACTGGTTGGTCTGCAGGATGAGTTACCGCTGACCGTAGTACGCGAGGCCTGGCTTACCGGGCTTGACCAGGGCAAGTTGTCACAACGTTTCCTGGCCGGGGCGGTCAACTTCTGCACCCTGATGCCGATGCGGGCCATCCCCTTCAAGCTGGTATGCCTGCTGGGCATGAACGACGGCGACTACCCGCGAGCCCAGCCGCCGCTGGACTTCGATCTGATGGGCAGCGATTACCGCCCGGGCGATCGTTCGCGCCGCGAAGATGACCGTTACCTGCTTCTTGAAGCGCTGCTTTCGGCTCGTGATCAGCTTTATATCAGCTGGGTAGGGCGCAGTATTCGCGACAACAGCGAGCGTCCGGCCTGTGTCCTGATTGGCCAGCTGCGTGACCACCTTGCCAGTGGTTGGCATCTGCAAGGGGGCGGCGACCTGCTTGAGGCCATGACCCAAGAGCACCCACTGCAACCCTTTAGCACTCGTTACTTTCATGAAGGCAACCCTAACCTGTTCAGCTATGCGCGTGAATGGCAGCGCTTGCATGCGCCACAACCGGAGCCCGTTGGCCCCGGCACGCTTGGCGCGCATATCCAGGAAGAACCACTGAACCTGACGCAGTTACAGGATTTTTTGCGAAACCCAGTGCGCCACTTCTTTAGTCAGCGCCTGAAAGTATTCTTTGAGGCAGCGGAAGTACCTTTGGCCGATGAAGAACCTTTCGTACTCGACGCATTGCAGCGCTACACCTTGAGCGACAGCCTGCTTGAAGCTGCACTGGCGCAGCCGGATCAACTGGAAAGCGCCTTGCATACCCGTGCCCAGCGCCTGCAAGGCAGCGGTTTGCTGCCCATGGCCGGGTTTGGAGAGTGCCTGCAACACGAACTAATCGAGCCATTACCAGATGTACTACAGCGCTATCAGCAACTGCTGGCTCTTTGGCCTACACCGCTAAACAGCGCGTTGCCTGTCAGTTTTGAGGATCAAGGTCTGACGCTGGAAGGCTGGCTCGGCAATCTGCACCAGCGTAGCGACAAGGGCTTACTGTCTGTCACCACTATTCCTAATAGCATTGGTGCGATCAAAACCCGGAAATGGCACCGTTTGACCCGGCCATGGGTAAACCATCTGGCAGCCTGCGCCTGTGGCCTGCAGATGACGACCGCCCTGGTGGCCAGTGATGACACCTTGCTGCTCGAACCTCTGGACACCAAGCAGGCCCGGGAGATTCTTGGCAACTTGCTCACTGCCTGGAAAGTCGGGATGAGCCACCCGCTGCCTGTCGCGGTAAAAACTGCTTTTGCCTGGCTGGCCCAGACAGATCCGGCCAAGGCCGATGCGGCGGCGCAAAAAGCCTATGAGGGTGATGGCCAAACCAGTGACGGCGAGCGCCGTGAAAGCGCCGCCCTGGCCCGGCAGTTTCCTGACTATGCGGCCTTGATGGCTGGCGACGAATTCGAAGAGTGGTGCGATGCCCTCTATCGACCCCTTTTTGATGCGCCCTGGCGCTCATTAAACAGCGAGGCATCCCGCTAATGAGCGAGCAAACATTACCGCTGGCCCTGGCATTTCCCCTGCGCGGTAGCCAATTGATCGAGGCCAGTGCAGGCACCGGTAAAACCTTCACGATCTCGGCACTCTACCTGCGCCTGATTTTGGGGCATGGCGGCGTAGAATCGGGTTTTGGCCGTGAGCTATTACCACCGCAAATTCTCGTGGTGACCTTTACTGATGCTGCCACCAAAGAACTGCGCGACCGCATCCGTACCCGCCTGGCAGAAGCCGCACGCTATTTTCGTGGCGAGATCGACGCGCCGGATGCCTTGGTCGAAGAACTGCGTGACCAGTTTGCTCCCGAACAGTGGGCTGCTTGCGCCGGGCGTCTGGATATCGCCGCCCAATGGATGGACGAGGCTGCGGTCTCGACCATTCACGGTTGGTGCCAGCGCATGTTGCGCGAGCACGCTTTCGATAGCGGCAGCCTGTTTACCCAGACCCTGGAAACCGATCACAGCGACTTGCTGGGCGAAGTGCTGCGCGATTACTGGCGGCTGTTTTGCTACCCCATGCACGGCGACGCGCTGAACTGGGTGCGTGCCAACTGGAGCGGCCCCGCCGCCTTGATGCCGCGCGTGCGAGCGTTGTTTGGTAGCTCGCGCCAGCCAGCCAATGCTGAACAAACGCCTGCACAAATGATCGAGGCCTGCTTGCTGGAGCGCCGCCAGGCATTGGTGCAGCTTAAAGCCCCCTGGTTGCAATGGGCTCAAGAGCTGCGTGAGATCTGCCTGCAGGGCGTGGCCAGCAAAACGGTCGACGGTCGTAAAATGCAGGCCCGTTATTTTGAACCCTGGTTTGAAAAGCTCAGCGCCTGGGCGGCTGACGAAGATCAGGAACAGCTTGATCTGGGTACCGGCTTCACGCGTCTGACTCCCGACGGTATGGCCGAAGCCTGGAAAGGCGTTGCCCTGCAGCATCCGGGCCTGGATGCCATGCCCGGCCTCAAGGCCGCGCTCGATGGCTTGCCGAGCCCGGACGCCGCCGTGCTGCAGCATGCGGCGCACTGGGTGAGTGTGCGTTTTGAAGAAGAAAAACGCCGCCGTGCCGAAATGGGTTTCGACGATATGCTACTGCGCCTGGACTCGGCATTGCAGGCCGATGGCGGTGATCGTCTGGCGACCCTGATTCGTGAACAGTTCCCCGTGGCGCTGATCGATGAGTTCCAGGACACCGACCCCGTGCAGTACCGTATCTTCGAGACCATCTACCGGATTGAAGACAATTGCCCAGACACCGGGCTGTTTTTGATTGGCGACCCGAAACAGGCTATCTATGCCTTTCGCGGGGCGGATATCTACACCTACTTGCGCGCACGTCAGGCGACTGCAGGGCGCTTGCACACGCTGGATACCAACTTCCGCTCCAGTCACGCCATGGTCAAGGCAGTCAATCATGTCTTTGAGCGGGCCGAGCTGCGCGATAGCGGACGTGGGGCATTTTTGTTCCGCGAGGGTTCAGAAAACCCCGTGCCCTTTGTTTCGGTTAAATCCCAGGGGCGTAAGGAAGTCCTGCAGCTTGATGGCCAGCCTGTCAGCGCCCTGACGCTCTGGCAATTGCCCTCCGAGCAACCGCTGTCGGGTGCTGTGTATCGTCAGTATCTGGCGGCCGCCTGTGCCAGCCAGATTGTCGAGCTGCTTAATGGTGGCCAGCAAGGGCGCTGCGGTTTTATCAAGGACGGCGAAGCGCTGCGTGGCGTATTACCTGCCGACATCGCGATTCTCGTGCGTGACGGCAAGGAAGCTCAGGCCGTGCGGAGAGAATTATCGAGCCGTGGTGTGCGAAGCGTTTACCTGTCGGATAAGGATTCGGTGTACGCCGCGCAGGAAGCACATGATGTGCTGGCCTGGCTCAAGGCCTGCGCCGAGCCTGACGTCGAGCGCCCACTGCGTGCCGCATTGGCCTGTATCACCCTGGACTTGCCGCTGGTTGAGCTGGAGCGTCTGAACCAGGACGAACTGGCCTGGGAAAGACGTGTTATGCAGTTCCGCGGTTACCGCGAAACCTGGCGCAAGCAAGGGGTACTCGCCATGTTGCGTCGTCTGCTGCATGACTTTGAACTGCCCCAGGCCCTGATTGCCCGCCCCGATGGCGAGCGCGTTCTGACCAACGTCTTGCACTTGTCCGAATTGTTGCAGCAAGCCGCAGCCGAGCTGGACGGTGAGCAGGCGCTTATCCGTCATCTGGCCGAGCACCTGGCCTTGTCCGGCCAGGCGGGTGAAGAACAGATCCTGCGCCTGGAAAGTGACGAGCAACTGGTCAAGGTGGTGACTATCCACAAGTCCAAGGGGCTGGAGTACCCGTTGGTGTTTTTGCCGTTTATCTGCTCCGCAAAACCGGTGGATGGCAGTCGTCTGCCGCTGCACTTCCACGATGCTGCGGGCAACGCCCAGGTCAGTTTGAAACCGACGCCAGAGCTGATTGCCCAGGCCGATGACGAGCGTCTGGCCGAAGACCTGCGCTTGCTGTACGTAGCCCTGACCCGTGCCCGGCATGCGTGTTGGCTGGGGGTTGCCGACCTCAAGCGCGGCAATAGCAATCGCTCGGTCTTGCACCTCTGCGCCCTGGGTTATTTGCTGGGTGGTGGTGCCATGCTGGCCGAGTCGGCGGGCTTGCAGAGCTGGTTGGCCGAGGTGCAGCAAGGTTGCGACGCCTTGCAGTGCGAACCCGTTCCAGCTGCTGACGCGGCGCATTTTTATCCACCGCTCAACCAGGCAACCTTGCTTGAGCCGCTGATCCCGGGCCGCCGCGCCGCTGAAAACTGGTGGATCGCTTCCTATAGCGCACTGCGCATTGGTGACAGCCTCAGCCCGGCCGAAGCACCTGAAAGTGCCTTGGCGCAAAAGCTCTCGGATGATGAGCGCCTCGACCCTGAGGCACCGCGTGAAGTGTTGCTCAGTGGGGGTGATATTCACCGCTTCCCCCGTGGGCCAAATCCCGGGACTTTTCTCCATGGCCTGCTTGAGTGGGCGGGCAGCGAAGGCTTCAAGGCCGACCCCGAAGCGATCAAGGACGCTGTAGCACGGCGCTGCAACCGGCGTGGCTGGCAAGGCTGGATCGAAACCTTGAGTGACTGGCTGCAGCATCTGCAAGATGAACCGCTGCGTCTGAATAATGGTCAGCCCGCTGTGGTCTTGAGTGAGTTGAGCCAGTACCAGATTGAAATGGAATTCTGGTTTGCCAGCCACAAGGTCGATGTTGTGCAGATGGACACACTGGTGCGTCAGCATACCCACGGTGGCGCCGCGCGGGCGGGGGCCGAGCCGAGCCTGCTCAATGGCATGTTCAAGGGCTTTATCGACCTGACCTTTGAGCACCAGGGGCGTTATTACGTGGCGGACTACAAATCCAACTGGCTGGGTACCGATGATTCGGCCTACACCGAGCAGGCGATGACCGCCTCCATTCTGGACAACCGCTACGACCTGCAATATGTCCTGTATTTGTTGGCTTTGCATCGTCAGCTCAAGGCTCGATTGCCCGGCTATGACTACGACCAGCATATGGGCGGCGCACTGTATCTGTTTTTGCGTGGTACCCGCGCCCAGGGACAGGGCGTGTTTTTCACCCGCCCGCCCAGACTATTGATCGAAAGCCTGGACCTGATGTTCCAGGGCAAACCGCTGCCGAAAACAGCTGAACCGGCGTGGGAACAGGGAGTGTTGTTATGAGTCGTTCGTTTGCCGAACTGTTGCCTACGCCATTGACGGCCGAAAGCCTGGCCCTGCTTCAACCGCTGGGCCGGGCCGAGGATTTGCTGTTGTTACTTGAACGCTGGGTCGAGCGCGGCTGGTTGCGCGCTCTGGATAAGGCCTTCGTCGCGTTCCTGCATGAGCGCGATCCGCAGGGCGACCCCCTGGTGTTGCTGGCGGCGGCCCTGACCAGCCATCAACTGGGCCACGGTCATGTGTGCCTGGATTTGTTTGAAACCCTGAAAGAGCCGGATTTTGCACTCTCTTTACCCCCCGAAGGTGATGTGCAAACCGGCGCCATGCTGCTGCCTTCGCAACTGCTTGAGGCCCTGGACGGCGAGGCCTGGTGCAAGGCCCTGCAAGCCAGCCCGCTGGTTGAACACACGGGCTGGTCGTCTGCGGATGCGGCCAGCCGACCCTTGGTATTGAGTGAGCGGCGTCTGTATTTGCGTCGCTATTGGGCCTATGAACGTCGAATCGACGGTGCCTTGCGCCAACGTCTGGCGATGGCTGAAGCGACACCGGCGGATTTGCCTACGCGCCTTGACGGTTTGTTTGGCAGACCTGCACAGGATGCGCCGATTGACTGGCAAAAACTGGCCTGCGCCCTGGCCACGCGGGGAGCTTTCAGCATTGTCACTGGTGGCCCCGGCACCGGTAAGACCACCACCGTGGTGCGTTTGCTGGCGTTGTTGCAAGCACCGGCGGTAGAGGCGGGCACGCCTTTGCGCATTCGCCTGGCGGCACCGACCGGCAAGGCGGCTGCGCGCCTGACAGAGTCGATCAGCCTGCAAGTCAAATCCCTGGAAGTGGACGACAAGGTCCGGCAAAAAATCCCCAGCGACGTGACCACTGTTCATCGCCTGCTCGGCAGCCGCCCCGGTACGCGGCATTTTCGCCATCATGCGGGCAATCGCCTGCCGCTGGACGTGCTGGTGGTTGATGAGGCGTCGATGATCGATCTGGAAATGATGGCCAATTTGCTCGATGCCCTACCTGCTCATGCGCGGCTGGTGCTGCTGGGTGACAAGGACCAGTTGGCATCGGTTGAAGCCGGTGCCGTGCTGGGTGATTTGTGCCGCGACGCCGAAGCGGGCTGGTATACCCCGCAAACCCGAAACTGGCTGGAGCAGGTTAGCGGCGAAAATCTCAGTGCCAGTGGTTTGCAGCAAGACCTGGACAGTACGCACCCGCTGGCGCAGCAGGTAGTGATGCTGCGCCACTCGCGGCGCTTTGGTGAGGGCAGCGGTATTGGCCAGCTGTCGCGTCTGGTTAACCAGCAACTGCCCCGCGAAGCGCGAGCCTTGCTGGCGGCAGGCAGCCATGCCGACCTCTTTGCGTTGCCCCTGAAGGGTGAGCAGGACCGCGCATTTGAACGTCTGGCGCTGGAAGGGCGGGGGGCAGAGGCTAAAGGCTATCGGCACTACCTGGAGGTTTTGCGCGATCAGCGACCAGACACCGAGAGCGGTCTTGAAGACCCGTGTTGGGCGGTATGGGCGGGTAACGTGCTGCAGGCGTTCGAGGCCTTTCAGGTGCTCTGCGCCGTGCGCAAGGGACCGTGGGGCGTGGAGGGCCTGAATGAGCGTATCACCGGCGCCCTGTTTGCCCGCAAGCTGATTGATGGCGACCGGCATTGGTACGAAGGCCGCCCGGTGCTGATGACCCGCAATGATTACGGACTGGGCCTGATGAACGGCGATATTGGCATCGCCCTCACACTTCCCGAGGGTGATGGTCAGGCCCGGCGTCATGTATTGCGGGTGGCTTTCGCGCGTAACGACGGGCAGGGCGGCATCCGTTTTGTACTGCCAAGCCGGCTCAATGATGTCGAGACGGTCTATGCCATGACCGTACATAAATCCCAGGGCTCGGAGTTTTCCCATACGGCGTTGGTGCTGCCCGAAGCGCTCAACCCGGTGTTGACGAAAGAGCTGATCTATACCGGTATCACCCGGGCCAAGCACTGGTTCAGTCTGATAGAGCCGCGAGCGGGAGTTTTTGAGGAGGCCGTACAGCGCAAGGTCAAGCGCCTGAGCGGGTTGATGCTGGGGCTGGGATAGCCGAAGTCTTGATCCTGATCGGGGTACTTTTTTGTGGGAGCTGGCAAACTTGGGTGATGCCATCGCGAGCAAGCCCGCTCCCACAAGAAATGGCGCGTCCAATGTGACCTGTATCACAGTTAATACGGTTGTCGTGCTATCGTTACGACACTATTCCCATAAAGATCTCAGAGAAATCCCGCATGGATGTGGCTGTCTCATCGACAGAACAGCACTTTGGATGGCGGCTACGGCTGATTTCCTTTTGCCTGTTACTGCTGAGCACTCCTTGTCTGGTTCAGGCTCAAACGCCCATCAACCTGGCGGATCAGCGCGCCAAGGCCGTGACCCAGGTTGTGCTGGGCATCCTCAGTTATGCGCGCTGGCCCACAGAGCCGGCACAACTGCAGTTGTGCGTGATCGGCCCCACCGAATACACCGATGACCTGCTTAAGGGCGCGACCCAGTCTACTGGCCGACCGGTGCAGGTGCGTCGCGTGCTGGCGAGTGACCCCGGCATCGCCAGCAGTTGCAACGCGGTATACCTGGGCAAGCTGAGCGCCGACGAGCGCAGTCGCCTGTTTAGCAGCCTCAACACCAAGGCGGTGCTGAGCATCAGCGAAGACGGTGACCAATGCACCGTGGGCAGCCTGTTTTGCCTGCATGTGCGTGATGAGCAAGTGTCGTTCGAGGTCAACCTCGACTCCGTCGCCCGCAGCGGTGTACGTATTCACCCCAGTGTGTTGCAACTGTCACGCCGTCGGGCGGCGCAGCCATGAGCGGGTTGAATGCGCCGCAACGACGTCGCCGGCTGCGTTCGGTGTTGCGCCGTGGGCATCTTGGCGTGGCACTGGTTGCGGTGACACTGGCCAGCGCCTCCATGACCCTGCTGGGCGTGCTGGCGCTCAAGGTCTATGCCGATCACAACCTGCACCTGATTGCCCGCTCCATCAACTACACCGTGGAAGCGGCCGTGGTGTTTGACGACCCCGGGGCAGCAACCGAGGCCCTGGCCTTGATTGCTTCCACCGAAGCGGTCGCCGAGGCTCAGGTGTATACCGCCGAGGGTGAACTGCTCGCGCAATGGCAGCGTCCGCAAACCGATCTGCTGTCCAGGGTCGAAATGCTGTTGGCCGATGGCTTGCTGCAGCAGCCGATCAGCATGCCGATTTTGCATCAGGGCCAGGAGGTTGGCCGGGTCGTTCTGCGCGGGCATGGCGCCAATATGCTGCGTTTTTTGCTTAGCGGCTTGCTTGGCGTGCTGGTGTGTACCGCGCTCAGTGCCTGGAGTGCGCTGTACCTGTCGCGCCGGCTGCTGGATGGCATTACCGGGCCTTTGCAGCAGCTGGCGCAAGTGGCCCACGCTGCCCGTCGTGAACGTGCGTTCGATCGTCGCGTACCGCCCGCGCATATTGCCGAGCTCGATAGTCTGGGCAACGACTTCAATGCCCTGCTCGACGAGCTGGAGTCATGGCAAAGCCATCTGCAAAACGAAAATGAGGCCCTGGCTCATCAGGCCAGCCACGATTCGCTCACCAACCTGCCTAACCGCGCCTACTTTGAAGCCCGGTTGACGCGCACTCTGCGCTCGCTCAATAAAACGCGGGACAAGGCTGCGGTGCTGTTTCTCGACAGTGACCGCTTCAAGGGTATCAATGATGCCTACGGCCATGCCGCCGGTGATGCGGTGCTGGTAGCGGTAGCAACGCGCATTCGTGCGCAACTGCGTGAAGACGACGTAGTGGCGCGCCTGGGCGGTGACGAATTTGCGATCTTGCTGACTCCGCTGCACAAAATAGAAGATGCCCAGCGCATTGCCGAGAAGATCATTGCCAGCATGCTTGAGGCCATCGAACTGCCGGGGCAGGTGAGCGTCGTGACATCGCTGAGTATCGGCATTGCCGTCTACCCCGAACATGGTGCAAGCGCCCAGGAACTGCTCTGTGCAGCGGACTCGGCGATGTACCAGGCCAAGCGCCTCGCCCGAGGCGGGCAACATGTAGCGGAGTCGGAGCACCCCGCAAACACCGTAAATATCAGGAGCTAACTCAAAAATGCGTGCATTGACCCAGCGTTATCTGCAGTTTTTCAGCGTTGCCTTGTTGTTGGCCACGTTGTCGTTGACCGGTTGCCAGACTCCCCCGCCAAAGGGTCTGACCCCGGCGCAGATTGCGGTCCTCAAGGAACAGGGCTTTGAGTTGACCGAAGAGGGCTGGGCATTTGGTCTTTCGGGCAAAGTGCTGTTTGGCAGCGACCTTGAAGTGCTTAACCCACAGAGCCAGGAAATCGTTGAGCGTATCGGCACGGCCTTGCTGGGTGCCGATATCCAGCGGGTGCGGGTGGATGGTCACACCGACTCTTCGGGCAAGGAGTCCTACAACGAGCAACTGTCGGTACGCCGCGCCAACAGCGTGGTCAAGGCCCTGACCAAAGTTGGCATGCGCCCTGAGAATATCCAGGTCCGTGGGTTGGGTAGTCGCGAGCCGGTAGCCAGCAACAACACCCGGGCCGGGCGTACGGAAAACCGCCGTGTGTCGATTGTGGTGATTGCCGACTGATAAGCCGGGTCCGTAGCAGCAGCCTCGTTCCTTCGGCAGCTGCTACGGGGCGGTGTGGTCAGTCCACAAACCTCATGCCCCGGGTCTCGCCCAGCAACAGCGGCGCATTCAGTTCCGTCACTTCGCGGATGTAATCCCATAGCAGGGTGATGCGTTTCAACTTCCTCAGATCTTCGCGGCAGTACATCCAGAACTGCCGTGTCAGGGTGACCTCGCCCGGCAATACCGGCAGCAAACGCGGGTCCTGGGCGGCCAGAAAGCACGGCAAAATCGCCAGCGAGCGGCCCTGCTGCGCTGCCACGAATTGCGCAATCACGCTGGTGCTGCGCAGGTTGGCGCTGGCGCCAGGCAGCACGTTGGCCAGGTACAGCAGCTCCGAACTGAACGCCAGATCGTCCACATAGCTAATAAAAGTGTGCTCGGCCAAATCCGCCGCCCGGTTGATAGGCGGGTGCTGGTCCAGATACTCCTGGGTGGCATACAGCTGCAAGCGGTAGTCGCATAGCTTGCAGCACACATAGGGCCCGTGTTCCGGACGCTCCAGCGCGATCACGATATCCGCCTCGCGCTTGGACAAGCTGATGAAGTGCGGCAGGGGCAGGATATCCACTGAAATGGCCGGGTAGGCGTCGACAAAATGGCTGAGCTGAGGGGTGATAAAAAAGCTCCCGAACCCCTCCGTGCAACCCATGCGCACATGCCCGGACAACGCCACCCCCGAGCCCGACACCTGCTCGCAGGCCATATGCAGGGTACTTTCGATGGCCTCGGCATAGCCCAGCAAGCGCTGGCCCTCGTTGGTCAGGGTGAAGCCGTTGGTGCGTGATTTTTCAAACAGCAGTGTGCCGAGGGCAGCCTCCAGCGAACTGATGCGTCGCGATACGGTGGTGTAGTCCACCGCCAGCCGTTTGGCCGCAGTGCTGGCTTTACGGGTACGGGCCACCTCGAGAAAAAACTTCAGGTCGTCCCAGTTCAATGCGCTTAACGATGTGATGTTTTTTTGCATGTTTGATCGGCTTTTATGTGCGTTCTTATTAGAAGAACGCACACCTATACTCCAAAAACAGTCCTGCGACCAATCTGGACAGCCCTACTTAAAATAATAATGCCGGAGACTTCCATGAACGTTTCTACCACCCCGTACCAAAACGCCCGCCTGCTGATCGATGGCGAATGGGTCGAGTCGCAGACCACCGAGTGGCACGACATCATCAACCCCGCCACTCAGCAAGTGCTGGCCAAAGTACCGTTTGCCACTGCCGCTGAAGTCAACGCCGCCATCGCTGCCGCCCAGCGCGCTTTCCAGACCTGGAAGCTGACGCCCATTGGCGCGCGCATGCGCATCATGCTCAAGCTGCAGGCGCTGATTCGCGAGCACTCCAAGCGCATCGCCACTGTGCTCAGTGCCGAACAGGGTAAAACCATTGCCGACGCCGAAGGCGATATTTTCCGCGGCCTGGAAGTGGTCGAGCATGCTTGCTCCATCGGCACCTTGCAGATGGGTGAATTCGCTGAAAACGTTGCGGGCGGGGTGGATACCTACACCTTGCGCCAACCTATCGGGGTCTGCGCCGGGATCACACCGTTCAATTTCCCGGCCATGATTCCGCTATGGATGTTCCCGATGGCCATCGCCTGCGGTAACACCTTCGTTCTCAAACCGTCCGAGCAAGACCCGCTGTCGACCTTGATGCTGGTCGAGCTGGCGCTGGAAGCCGGGGTTCCGCCGGGTGTGCTCAACGTCGTGCATGGCGGCAAGGATGTGGTGGATGCGCTGTGCACCCACACCGATATCAAAGCGGTTTCGTTCGTTGGCTCAACCGCCGTCGGTACCCACGTTTATGACCTGGCGGGCCGTCACGGCAAGCGCGTGCAATCGATGATGGGCGCGAAAAACCACGCCGTGGTGTTGGCCGATGCCAACCGCGAGCAAACCCTCAACGCGCTGGTCGGTGCCGGTTTTGGCGCAGCCGGCCAACGCTGTATGGCTACCTCGGTGGTGGTACTGGTGGGGGCGGCGAAAAAATGGCTGCCGGACCTCAAGGCGCTGGCGCAAAAACTCAAGGTCAACGCCGGCAGCGAGGCGGGTACGGATGTAGGTCCGGTGATCTCCAGGCGTGCTAAAGAGCGGGTACTGGGGTTGATCGAAAGCGGCATCAAAGAAGGCGCAGTGCTGGAACTGGAAGGCCGCAACATCAAGGTCCCGGGTTTCGAACAAGGCAACTTTATCGGGCCGACCCTGTTTTCAGGCGTCACCACCGATATGCAAATCTATACCCAGGAAATTTTCGGCCCGGTGCTGGTGGTGATTGAGGTCGATACCCTCGACCAGGCCATTGCACTGGTCAACGCCAACCCGTTTGGCAACGGCACCGGCCTGTTTACCCAAAGCGGCGCTGCAGCGCGCAAGTTCCAGACTGAAATCGATGTGGGCCAGGTCGGTATCAATATCCCGATCCCGGTGCCGGTGCCGTTCTTCAGCTTCACGGGTTCCCGTGGCTCGAAACTCGGCGATCTTGGCCCGTACGGCAAGCAAGTGGTGCAGTTCTATACTCAAACCAAGACCGTCACCAGTCGCTGGTTCGACGATGACAGCGTGAATGATGGCGTCAACACAACCATCAATCTTCGTTGAGGGCACACAGCATGAATATCGCATTTATCGGCCTGGGCAACATGGGCGCACCAATGGCGCGCAACCTGCTCAAGGCCGGGCATTCGCTGAACCTGTTTGATCTGAACCAAAGCATTCTCGCCGAGCTGGCCGCCCTGGGTGGCCATATCAGCACCTCGCCTCGGGAGGCCGCCCAAGGCACCGAACTGGTGATCACCATGCTCCCGGCTGCTGCCCATGTGCGCAGCGTGTGGCTGGGTGAGGACGGCGTGCTGGCTGGCATCGGCGCAGGTGTACCCGCCGTTGATTGCAGCACCATCGACCCGCAGACCGCCCGCGATGTCGCCGCTGCAGCCGCCAAACAGGGCGTGCAGATGGCCGATGCGCCGGTGTCCGGCGGCACCGGTGGCGCGCAGGCGGGCACCCTGACCTTTATGGTCGGCGCTCCCCAGGCGCTGTTCGACACCCTGCACCCTGTACTCGAACAAATGGGCCGCAACATCGTCCATTGCGGGGATGTGGGCACCGGCCAAGTGGCTAAAATCTGCAACAACCTGCTGCTCGGGATCTCCATGGTCGGCGTCAGCGAGGCCATGGCCCTGGGGGCTGCACTGGGTATCGACAGCGAAGTACTGGCCGGGGTGATCAACAGCTCCACCGGGCGCTGCTGGAGCTCGGAGGTGTACAACCCGTGGCCGGGCATCGTTGAAACCGCCCCTGCGTCACGCGGCTATACCGGTGGATTTGGTGCCGAGCTGATGCTCAAGGATCTGGGGCTGGCCACCGAGGCAGCACGTCAGGCCCACCAGCCTGTGGTGATGGGTGCCGTGGCGCAACAGCTGTATCAGGCCATGAGCCTGCGCGGCGAAGGCGGCAAGGATTTCTCGGCCATCATCAACAGCTATCGCAAACCTCAGTAACTGGTCGCTTTACCGGGAGCCCGCGTCGGGCGGGCTCCCGGGTTTTTTGCGTGGTTTCACTCAGGCAAAAACGAAATACTTGCGCACGGTTTCAACCACTTCCCATGTGCCTTTCATGCCCGGCTCGACCACAAAGATATCCCCGGCCCGCAGATGGATCGGTTCTTTGCCCTCTGGGGTGATGATGCAATAGCCCTCACGGAAATCGCAGTATTCCCACTTCACATATTCCACATACCACTTGCCGGGCGTGCAAATCCACGTGCCCATGATCTTGCTGCCGTCTTCGCTGGTGTAGGCGTTGAGGTTGACGGTATGGGGGTCGCCTTCGAGTTTTTCCCATTTGCAGGCATCGAGCACGGGCAGGGGATGGGTGTCGCGAAGCACGGTGATTGGCGCAGACATAAGACCTCCGGTGATGGGTTATCGAACCTCACCCTAACCGCAGCGATACTCTGACAGATGCCTGGTTCCGACCCCCAGATGCGCAAAAGCCCCGGCACTGTTTTCAGTGCCGGGGCTTTTTTGTAACAGCCAAATGCTTAGTGCGAGTTGGCCAGAGCCTTACCGGTGCGCAGGCGCAGCACATAGAAGCCGTAGATGATCAGCAGCCACACCGGAATCGCATACACCGACGCACGAACGTCGGGGATCATCCAGATAACCGAGACGATCACCGCCATAAACACCAGGCACAGGATATTGCTGAACGGGAACCAGAATGCCTTGAACGAAGGCGTCACGCCCTGAACGGCCATGGCCTTGCGGAACTTGATATGGGTGAGGCTGATCAGTGCCCAGTTGATCATCAGCGAGGCAACCACCAGGGCAAACAGCAGCTCCAGTGCCTTGTGCGGGGCCACATAGTTGACCACCACGCACAACAGCGTCACCAGTGCCGACACGCCCAGTGCACGCAACGGCACGCCATTTTTGGTCAGCTTCATCAGGGCTTTGGGGGCATCACCCTGCTCGGCCAGGCCAAACAGCATGCGGCTGTTGCAGTACACGCCGCTGTTATAGACCGACAGCGCGGCAGTCAGTACCACAAAGTTGAGGATTTGCGCGGCGGTATCACTGCCGATCAAGGCAAAGATCTGCACAAACGGGCTGCTGCCGTAGGCATCGCCGCCGGCGCCCAGGGTTACCAGCAACTGGTCCCACGGGTACAGTGCCAGCAGCACGGTCAGGGCGCCCACGTAGAAAATAAGGATCCGGTACACCACCTGGTTGATGGCCTTGGGGATCACCTTTTTCGGCTCGCTGGCTTCCGCCGCGGTGATACCCACCAGCTCCAGGCCACCGAAGGAAAACATGATAAAGGCCATGGCCATCAGTAGCCCCATGCCGCCATTGGGGAAGAACCCGCCGTGGCTCCACAGGTTGCTGATCGACGCCTGAGGGCCGCCGGTGCCGCTGAACAGCAGGTAGCAACCCAGGACGATCATGCCGACAATCGCCACCACCTTGATAATGGCAAACCAGAATTCCATTTCGCCGAACACTTTCACGTTCAGGGTATTGATCAGGTTGACCAGTACAAAGAACACCACGGCGCTGACCCAGGTTGGCACCTCGGGCCACCAGAACTGGATGTACTTGCCCACGGCCGTCAGCTCGGCCATGCCCACCAGCACATACAGTACCCAATAGTTCCAGCCCGAAAGAAACCCCGCATAACCGCCCCAGTACTTGTGGGCAAAGTGGCTGAAGGAACCGGCCACTGGCTCTTCGACGATCATTTCGCCGAGTTGGCGCATGATCAGGAACGCGATAAAGCCGGCGATCGCATAGCCCAGGATCATCGACGGCCCGGCCGACTTGAGTACGCCCGCCGACCCCAGAAACAGGCCCGTACCGATAGCGCCGCCCAGGGCAATCAGCTGGATATGGCGGTTTTTCAAACCGCGTTTGAGTGTGACCGGGGGGGAATTAGCGTCAGCCATCGGGTGCCCTGTGAGTTGTTATTCTCAAAACTGGATAAAAGTACCCGTGGGCAAAGGCGCCCCGGGTGTCGCAAGCCCCGGATATTACTCTGGGTAAAAACCAAGGCATACAGGCTGGCAGTAAACGGCGACTATTCTTACAAGCTCAAAGCTTCCAGCAATGCCATGGCATAGGTGGGCAATTGCGCAAACGAGCGGGCGCACAGCAGCAATTTGCGATCAGCCCAGGGCTCGCTCAAATTCACCACTTCAAAGGTGCGCGGGGCCTGCCAGCGCTCGATGGTGGCCCTGGGCACAATCCCCAGCCCGGCGCCGCGAGCGACCATGCGCAATACCCCGTCAAAGCCTTCGGCACGGATACGCACCTGCATGCGACACCCCATATGCAGTGCCTGTTCTTCCAAGTACACCGCCAGCGCGCTGCTGGCCGACAACCCGACATAGTCATGGCTCAGGGTGTCGCTGAACGAGAGGCCGGGCCTGTGGGCCAGCGGGTGGTCTAGGGGCATGACCAGTACCAGCGGGTCATCGCGAAAGGGCCGGGTTTGCAGGTCACGGGTGTCTACCGCGTTGGAGATCACACCGATATCGGCGGCGTCCAGGCGCAGGGCATGGGTGATGCGCAGGCTGGTGAGTTCTTGCTGGTCGACGCTTATGGCAGGGTGCTGGCGTACAAAGTCGGCGAGCAGCTCGGGCAGGTATTCGGTGAGGGCGGCGGTGTTGCACAGCAGGCGGATACGGCCTTTGAAGCCCTGGGCGTATTCGCTCAGGTCGTGGTTCATGCGCTCCACCTGCTGCAACAGTAACCGGGCATGTTGGGCCAGCGCTTGCCCGGCAGGGGTAGGGCTGATGCCACGACGGCTGCGCTGCAAAAACGCCACGCCCTGGGACGCTTCCATCGCCCGGATCCGCGCACTGGCGGCAGGCAGCGATAGGTGGCTGAGGCTGGCGCCGGCGGTGATATTGCCTGCCTGCAGCACATTCAAATACAGACGCAGGTCAACCAGGTCGAAGTGCATGAAAGGTCCTTGAAGATCCTGTAAAGATTCTAAATAGCGCCGCAAACCGCTGTTGTAGCAGCTGCCGAAGGCTGCGTTCGGCAGCTGCTACGGGTGAGGGGTTCTGCCTATTGTCAGGCGATAGGCAGACTCTGTGCATGGCGCATTTTCAGGCGCTGGCCCATGCCCCAGCATAGGCCCATGAAAACACTTGTCGAGTTTTACCAACACCTGGGATGGGCCTTGTCACTGCTGGTGATAGTGACCTTTTTGCTGGCCGGTACGGTCAAGGGCGTCATCGGCCTGGGCCTGCCGACTGTCGCCATGGGTATGCTTGGGCTGGCTATTGCTCCGGCGCAGGCTGCGGCTCTGCTGATTATCCCGTCCATCGTGACCAACGCCTGGCAACTGGCCGCCGGCGGCCAGTTGCGGGGGTTGCTCAAACGTCTGTGGCCCATGCAGCTGGGGATTTTTATCGGCACCGCGTCAGGCATGCTGTGGCTCAGTATCGATGGCGGTAGCTGGGTGGTACGAGCGCTGGGCGCGGCCCTGTTGCTTTATGCCCTCAGCGGGTTGTTCCTGCCCACCCTGCGCGTAGCCCCGCAACGGGAGCCCTGGCTGGGCCCGGTGTGCGGGCTGATCACCGGGATCATCACCTCGGCTACCGGGGTGTTTGTGATCCCTGCCGTGCCCTATCTGCAAGCCCTGGGCCTGAGCAAAAACCAGTTGGTGCAGGCCTTGGGTTTGTCCTTCAGCGTCTCCACATTGGCCCTTGCCGCCGGGCTGTACTGGCGCGGCAACCTGGCTGGCGCTGAGCTCAATGCCTCATTGCTGGCGCTGTTGCCCGCCATGCTCGGCATGTGGCTGGGGCAATGGTTGCGCCAGCGCATCAGCGCCTTGCTGTTTAAGCGGGTGTTTTTTATCGGCATGGCGCTGCTGGGTACTCACTTGGTAATCAATAATTAACAATCGATTCGTGCTGTAGCGGCAAAGGTGATTTGACCCATCACGGGTTTTTCTCATGCGAGGGCAACGATATTCTGCCGACATGTTTTTGAACCCCCCTGTCGCTCAACAGCGCTGAGGGTTTAACCCCCTGGAGGCTGATGATGAAAAAAATACTCTTGCTTAACGGTGCGAAAAAATTCGCCCACTCCGATGGTCGCTACAACCTGACCATGCACGACACTGCGCTGGCGTTTTTTGATCGTCAGGGTTTTGAAGTCAAAGTGACCCATATCGACGAAGGCTACGATATCGCCGAAGAAGTGGAAAAATTTCTCTGGGCTGACGTAATCATCTACCAAATGCCGGGCTGGTGGATGGGCGCGCCATGGATCGTTAAAAAGTACATGGATGAAGTGTTCACCGAGGGTCACGGCAAACTTTACGCCAGTGACGGCCGCACCCGTTCCGACGCTTCGCAGCGCTACGGCAGCGGCGGCCTGATTCAGGGCAAGCAGTACATGCTGTCGCTGACCTGGAACGCACCGCAGCAGGCGTTCGATGACCCGGCCGACTTCTTTGAAGGCAAGGGCGTGGACGCGGTGTACTTCCCGTTCCACAAGGCTAATGAATTTTTGGGCATGACCGGCCTGCCGACTTTCCTGTGTGTTGACGTGATGAAACGTCCGCAGCCAGACGTTGATGCGGCCCGTTACGAGCAGCACCTGGCCGAGGTGTTTGGCCTGAAGGCGTAAGCGACGCCGGGGTGGGAGCGGGCTTGCTCGCGATGCAGGCAACTCGGTTGTTATGACGAACCGCGGTGATACCATCGCGAGCAAGCCCGCTCCCACACGTAGATAAGGTCGACCGCGTGAAAGCCAGATCCGATGAGCTGCAAATCTTTGTTTCGGTGATCGAGTGCGGCTCGATATCTGCCGCCGCCGAGCAGGCCGGGCAAACGCCTTCGGCCGTGAGCCGTACGCTGTCACGGCTGGAGGCCAAGCTTGAAACCACGCTGATCAACCGCACCACGCGGCGCATGGACCTGACCGAGGAGGGCAAGTTCTTTTTCGAACGGGCCAAATTGATCCTTGAGCAAATGGACGAGCTGGAAGAGCGCCTGATCTCGCACCAGCGTACCCCCTCCGGGCGCTTGCGCATCAATGCCGCCGCGCCGTTTGTGCTACATGCCATCGTGCCGTATATCCCTGAATTCCGTGCCCTGTACCCCGAGATCCAGCTGGAACTCAACAGCAACGATCTGATTATCGACCTGCTGGAACAAAGCACCGATATTGCCATTCGTATCGGCACCCTGGCCGACTCCACCCTGCATGCCCGCTCCCTGGGGTGCAGCCCGCTGAATATCCTCGCCAGCCCGGACTACATTGCCGCCCACGGCATGCCCACAAATGTTGCGGATTTGGCCCACCATACCCTGATAGGTTTTACCCAGAACGATGGCCTCAACCAGTGGCCGCTGCGTTATGCGCAGGGCGACCGCTGGCCCATTCAGCCTGCCATCAGTGCCTCAAGCGGTGAAACCGTACGTCATCTGGCGTTGCAAGGTCAGGGCATCGCCTGCCTGTCGCACTTTATGACCCACGAAGATATCAGCGCCGGGCGCCTGCAGGTGGTGCTGGGCGAGTTCAACAGCGGCTATCGCCAGCCGATCCATGCTGTGTATTACCGCAACTCGCAGCTGGCGCTGCGCATTCAGTGCTTTCTGGACTTTATCCAGGCCAAGCTGGCCAGCTACGCGATCTGCGACAAGCCCACAGGGCTTGAGTGAGGTTCCTACATATAAAGCAACGTCTGCACCTACTGCGTCGCTTTCTATTGAGGGACGATTCCTAGAGAATCCTTGCTGTCTTGTGGCGCTGCAAACGGGTGGCTAGTCTCGCCGGGTCGCTGATTTCAGTGACCGGTTTTGACAGACCGTTGAGGGATATCAAGATGGACGCCAACAACTTTTCATCGTGTTACGGCGGCTGCGTACGGGGCACTTTCGAGTGCGCCGGGTCTTGATATCTCTCCTCGGTCTGTCAACCCGCACGCAGCTGCCACCCTTACCGATTGACAGCGGGACAGTGGCAGTTCTTTCAGCCTGTTTTCGAGAGATTTTGCCATGAAAAAAATTGTTCCCGACCCTCCGCTGCTCACCACCGCCCATCAGGGCACGTCGCTATTTAGCATCAACCCCGGCGTACCGATGCAGGAGGCGCTCAAACATGCCTCGCTGTTGCTCAAGGGCGCAGAACTGACCGCCGACGACATCCGTTCCCACCTCAGCGGTTTTGAGGCCGAGCAGTTGTGGTGCGTAATTCACGGCGTCGAGCTGGCCCGTGGTCTGGTGGATGCACTGATCACCGAAACGCGCACATAACGCCCTCTGTAGCAGCTGCCGAAGGAACGAGGCTGCGTCCGGCTGCGCAGCAGTCGTAAAACCCTACAACCTGGTGTTTCAGGAATACCGCGTTTGCAGGATTTGCGACGACTTCGTCGTCGAACGCAGCCTCGTTCCTTCGGCAGCTGCTACCAGTTCTGTTTTGGTGCAGAACCGCGCAGCCCTCAAGGGTGTGTGTCATTGCGCACTTTTACGTTTGTTGTTTGAAAATATCGCCGAATTCAGACAAGGTTCGGCCACAGTTGATAACAATAAAAGGATGTATCGAATGCGCATTGTGTGGTTCAAAACCCTGGCCCTGACGGCTGCCATCGCGGCCAGCTCTTCGGCGTATGCCGTCACCCTGGACGGCGGCGCAGTCGCCGCACCCGATCAATACGGCGCCGAAGTGGCCGCACAAATTCTCAAAAAAGGCGGCAACGCCGTCGACGCCGCAGTAGCCACCGCCTTTACCCTGGCCGTGACCTACCCCGAAGCCGGCAATATCGGCGGTGGCGGGTTTATGACGATGTACATCGATGGCAAACCCTATTTCCTCGACTATCGCGAAACCGCCCCCAAAGCCGCCAGCCGCGATATGTACCTGGACGACAAAGGCGACATCATCGAGAACTTGAGCCTGGTCGGTTCCCGCGCTGCCGGCGTGCCGGGCACGGTGATGGGGCTGTGGGAAGCGCATCAACGCTTTGGCAAATTGCCGTGGGCCGAATTGCTGACCCCGGCCGTGGGGTATGCGAAAAACGGCTTTAAAGTGGCCGATCAGCAATTTCAGTACCGCGAAGATGCACTGGCGCTGTTCAAGGGCACTACCAATTTCGCGGACTACTTTGGCAGCATGAAGCCCGGGCAAACGTTCAAACAGCCAGAGCTGGCCGTGACCCTGGAGCGCATTGCCGACCAGGGCGCCAAGGAGTTCTACCGCGGCAAGACCGCCGACCTGCTGGTCGCGCAAATGCAGCAGGACAAGGGCTTGATCACCAAGCAAGACCTCAACGACTACAAGGTCAGCTGGCGTGAGCCGATGCGCGTGGATTTTCGTGGCAACACCCTGTACACCGCGCCGCTGCCAAGCTCGGGCGGTATTGCCCTGGCGCAGTTGATCGGTATCAAGGAGGACCGCGCAGCGGACTTCAAAGGTGTGGAGCTGAACTCTGCGCCCTATATCCACCTGCTGGCCGAAATCGAAAAACGTGTGTTCGCCGACCGTGCCGACTACCTCGGCGACCCGGCCTTCGGGAAGATGCCTGTGGCCGAGCTGACCGATCCGGCCTATATCGCCAAGCGTGCGAAAGAGGTTAACCCGAAAGCGATTTCACCGACCGCCAATGTCAAACCGGGCCTGGAATCCCATCAGACCACGCACTTTTCCATTGTCGACAAACAGGGTAACGCGGTCAGCAACACCTATACCCTGAATTGGGATTACGGCAGCGGCGTTGTAGTTAAAGGCGCGGGCTTTTTGCTGAACGATGAAATGGATGACTTCAGCTCCAAGCCCGGGGTGGCCAATGCTTTTGGTGTGGTGGGCGGCAATGCCAACGCTATCGAGCCGGGCAAGCGCATGTTGTCTTCCATGAGTCCAAGTCTGGTAACCCGCGATGGCCAGGTTACGCTGGTGCTGGGCACGCCGGGTGGCTCACGGATTTTTACCTCGATTTTCCAGGTGCTGAACAATATCTACGACTACGACCTGCCGCTGGAAAAAGCCGTAGCTGCACAGCGTGTGCATCACCAGTTGCTGCCTAAAGACACGATCTACTTCGACGCCTATGCGCCACTTACCGGCAAGGTGGCTCAGGAGCTGAAAGCGATGGGCTACACCCTGGAGGATCAGGGCTGGAACATGGGGGATATTCAGGCCATCCGGGTTAAAGGCACCGAGCTTGAAACCGCCTCCGACCCGCGTGGCCGTGGTGTGGGGATGGTGGTGAAGTAAGCCCGCAACGCACATAGACGCATCACTCTTGTGGGAGCGGGCTTGCTCGCGATGCAGACACCTCGGCCATTCTGGTTCAACGAGTTGTTGCCATCGCGAGCAAGCCCGCTCCCACAATTGCTTTTTAGCCCCTGCAATTTGTTACCATCTGTTGCCTGTAACTCCCTCAGTTTTTCCCGTCCCGAATTTTAGGTAAACCATGAAACTCTCACGTCTGCGCGCTGATGTCCTGGCCGGACTCACGACGTCCTTCGCGCTGTTGCCCGAGTGCATTGCGTTCGCGTTGGTCGCCCATCTCAACCCTTTGATGGGGCTCTATGGCGCGTTCATCATTTGCACCCTAACCGCTCTGTTTGGCGGCCGGCCGGGCATGGTGTCCGGTGCTGCCGGGTCGATGGCGGTGGTGATCGTTGCCCTAGTGGTGCAACACGGTGTGCAGTATCTGTTGGCTACGGTGCTGCTGAGCGGGTTGATCATGCTGGCGTTCGGCTTGTTCAAACTCGGCAAGCTGGTACGCATGGTGCCGCACCCGGTGATGCTGGGCTTCGTCAACGGCCTGGCAATCGTGATTGCCATGGCGCAACTGGATCACTTCAAGGATGGCGACACCTGGCTCAGCGGTATGGCGTTGTACATGATGATCGGGCTGGTGGCCGTGACCATGGCCGTCGTCTATCTGTTGCCTCGTCTGACCCGCGCCGCGCCACCTGCGCTGGTGGCCATTTTGGGCGTAGGGCTGGCGGTGTACTTGCTGGGTTTGCCAACCCGCACCCTGGGTGACATGGCGCATATCGCCGGTGGTTTGCCCAGCTTCAGCCTGCCGCAGATTCCCTGGACCCTTGAGACCCTGGGCATCATTGCGCCCTATGCGATCGTGATGGCAGTGGTGGGTTTGCTGGAAACCCTGCTGACCCTCAACCTCACCGACGAAATCACCGAAAGCCGTGGCTACCCGGACCGCGAGTGCGTGGCGCTGGGGGCGGCCAATATGGTGTCGGGGGCATTCGGCGGCATGGGCGGTTGCGCGATGATCGGCCAGACCGTGGTTAACCTCAGCTCCGGCGGGCGCGGGCGATTGTCCGGCGTGACCGCCGGTGTGATGATTTTGCTGTTTGTGTTGTTCCTGTCGCCATTTATTGAACGCATTCCGCTGGCGGCGCTGGTGGGGGTGATGTTTGTGGTGTCGCAGCAGACCTTTGCCTGGGCCTCTTTGCGAGTACTGAACAAAGTGCCGCTCAACGATGTGCTGGTGATTGTCGCGGTGACCGTGATTACCGTGTTTACCGATCTGGCGGTAGCGGTGATGTGCGGGGTGGTTATTGCTGCGCTCAATTTTGCCTGGCAGCAGGGGCGCCAGATGTATGCCGACGCGGATCTGCAGAGCGATGGCAGCAAGCTTTACCGTGTGCACGGCACGCTGTTTTTTGCCTCGACTACGACGTTTCTCAAACAGTTCGATCCGGGTAATGACCCGGCGCAGGTGACGCTCGATTGTCGTCATTTGAACCTGGTCGATTACTCGGCCATTGCGGCACTGGACACCCTGCGCGAGCGCTATCGCAAAGCGGGCAAGCATCTGCGGGTGTTGCACCTGTCCGAGCGCAGCAAGAAGCTGCTTAAGCGTGCACGGGTGGGGCACGACTGAATCGGCTATCGCCCCCGTTAACGCGGGGGTTGCCGAAGGCTGCGATTTTTACAGTGATGCGGTGCTGTCGTGGTTTTTAACAAGTCGCATGTTGAACATGCGACTTTTATTGTTTATGACCGATTAAAACTTGCGAATCATCTCTTTCGCTGTGCAGCGGGGATCGGTGCCGGTTTTATCAAATATAAAGTTGACTTCTACTGCTCCTAGACGTGATTCGTTAACGCTGGCTTTCACGAATACAGGGCGACGCACTCCATCCTGCTGAAGGTTGTCATTCGAGTAGCTCCAAGGAGACCAGGCATTCTTTGTGGCGCCCCACACCCGAAGATTTAAATTGGCACTGGTACGCGATTGTGACTCTCTAGGTGCTTTGATTGTATACCCGGTGGTGGTAGCGAAGAGCAAGTCTCCGTTTCTGACGGCCGTTACATAAGCGGTACCTGTAAAGCCATTCGCCGAGCAACTCAGGGTGTAGTCTTTGCGAGATTCAGCCAGCAGTGGAGAAGCGGTCAGTACACTGGCGATAGCAAGACCTGTCAGGAGCGCACGTTTATTTTTGATTAGCATAGTCCAGGGGACTGTTTTTAATGAGGTCCAGAGATCTTAAGTGCTGTAATCAGGGGCGGCGATGGGCGGGATTACATTTAGATGTGGGGGAAGTCGTTATAAGTTGTAGTAAGGAGTAGTTAGTGGCTGCGGTATAGGTGATGCCATTAAGCCTTGATGTTGTGGGCTTATAGTTATAACGCTGCGAGGGTGCAAACGTCATTTCCGGCTATGTTGGGGCGCCACGTTTAAATCGTCATTTATCCGGATTTAATCTTAAGGAGTTGAAGAGGGTTCAACTTCTGCAACAGAAGTTGAACCCTGAGTTGTTACACTTTGAAATGGCTCACCATTTCTTGCAGCTGGTTACCCAGGCGCGCCAATTCAACGCTGGACTTGGCCGTCTCGTCACTCGCCGCTGCGGTTTGCTCGGAAACGTCGCGCACGTTTACGATGCTGCGGCTGATCTCTTCGGCCACCGCGCTCTGTTGCTCGGCGGCAGCAGCAATTTGCTGGTTCATCGACTGAATATTCGACACCGTGCGGGTGATGCCCTGCAGCGAGGTCCCCGCGTGACGGGTCAGGGTCACGCTGCTGTCGGTCAGGGTGCGGCTGTTGTGCATCACGCTGGCCACGTGCTGGGTGCCGCTTTGCAGGGCCGCGACCAGGGTTTGAATCTCTTCGGTGGATTTTTGCGTACGCTGGGCCAGGCCACGCACTTCATCGGCCACTACGGCAAAACCGCGCCCGGCGTCACCGGCACGGGCTGCTTCGATTGCGGCGTTGAGGGCCAGCAGGTTGGTCTGCTCGGCCACGGCCTTGATCACGTCCATCACGCTGCCGATCTTGTCGCTTTCCTGTTGCAATACGGCCATGGCTTCGGTTGAACGACCCACTTCCACCGCCAGGCGCTCGATCTGGTCAATGGCCTGGTTGACCACGGTATCGCCTTCGCGGGCTTCATTGTCTGCGGCCGCGGCGGCTTGCGAGGCTTGCTCGGCATTGCGCGCCACTTCCTGCACGGTGGCGGTCATTTCATGCATGGCGGTGGCCACCTGATCAGTCTCGATCTTCTGGCTGTTGACCCCGGCGCTGGTTTGCTCGGTCACCGCGGACAGCTCTTCGGCGGCACTGGCAATCTGGCTGACGCCATCACGGATACCGCTGATCAACTCGCGCAGGGTCGTACCCATGCGCGCAATACCTTGTTGCAGCACGCCCAGTTCGTCGCGACGGGTGACGCGCAGGTTCTGGGTCAGGTCGCCACTGGCGATGCGATCGACCACGGCCAGGGTTTCACGCAGGGGCACGGTGATCTGGCGGGTGATGATCACGGCCGCGGTGATGCCAAACAGCAATACCAGCAAGGTGGTGATCAGTTGCATGCTGTTTGCCGTGGCGCTTTCGATGTCGCGGCGTTCCAGTTGAATCTTGTACAGCTCATCGCTGCGGCCAAGGATGCTGGAGCCGTATTCGGTCATGTCCTTGCGCATGGCAATGATGGTGTTGTCGGTGCTGGTGTACAGCTCCAGCGCCTGCTGGTACTGCTCCATGGTTTTGTTCAGGGTGCGCAGGGTGTCGCCGGCATTGGCGGCAAAGTGCGAGCTCAGGCGGTCTAGGCTGGCAAGGGCCGCGTCCAGTTGCTGGCGTGCGGCCTTTTCCGTGGCGGGGGTGGGCGCAGCAATATAAGCGCGCACCTGATAGCGCGAGAGCAGGAACTGTTCACGTACTTCAGACACGCTCTGGTACATGGCAAAACGGTTTTCGTCACCTGCGGGCAGTTGCAGGGCGCGGTTCAGCAACGTCGTGATGGCGTCCTGGGCCTGAGCGGCGCTGCGGTCCATGTCGGCACGGGATGCGGCGGACTCGACGTAAGCCTTGCGCATGCTCACCAGTGCACGCTCGTAGCGGCCGATGATGGCTTGTTGCTCCTTGAGCAACTTGAGGTTTTCCGGGCTCTGGAAGGTGGCAATCAGCTGACTTTGTTGCGCAGAAAACGCGTCAATGCTGGCCTGTACACTTTGTGCGGCAGTTTCGTCGCCATCGGTCAGCATGTATTGCAAACGCGTCACCCGCAGGTTGGTAAACGCGGTGTTTAAACGGGTGATGTCGCTCATCCAGTTACTGCGATCAATCATCTGGCCCAGACTGATCCAGTTGCTGACGGCCATTACGCAGGTAAGGGCCAGTACCAGGCCAAAGCCCAGGGACAGTTTCAGGTTGACGCTGATATTGCTCAGCCATCTATTCATAGAGTTCTCCAGGAACGCTGCACGCATGATCTAAGTTCGCTGGAGGGAATTATTTTTTTTGACCCAGCCGAGTGTTGTGTTGGAGGGGTATCGGCTGCATTCGCCAGAGCTGAAACGTTTTGTTGGGCGCCAGTTCACATAACAACCTATCCATTTGAGTAGCGTGCCTGGATTGCGCTTTTACGCTTTTTTTCACATCCGTTTCACCTGCCTCTGACCTCCCTTTTTTTAGCCTATGTTCAGCTAATAGAGACCTGCTTTATGCAAGTCTGTTTATACCGCCGGGCCGCGAAACGACCCGTTGTCATATTCGCGCTATAGGGTGTCGGTCAGTGATATCACTGGCTGGCGCAGAGGGCATAAGCATCGTGACGTTGAGTCTTGATCAGACCGGAATTAACCGTACGCTGTTGCGTCGTGCTCTGGCCCGTTACAAAAATGTGCTGGTGGTGATCGTGGCAAGTGCGCTTGCCGTTGCGCTGACATTGAGGCTGCTGGCCCCTGCGGCCCCGCCTGATCTGGCGCAGCCCAGCCATGCCGATCGTGTGTTGTTGCTCACCGACAGCTGGGCCAAGGGTGATGTGATTGCGCTGGTTCGACACGGCGAGCGTTGCGACCGTTCCTCGGCCCAGTGCCTGGGCCCCATGGACGGCGTGACGGTGCGCGGTGAAGCAGCAGTTCAGGCGCTGGGCGCAGACTTCAGGCAGTTGGGGCTCAGCCATACTGATATTCACAGCAGCCTGCTGACCCGAGCCCGACAAACCGCCGATGCCATGTTTGCCCGCCCGGTAGAGGCGCAGGACTGGCTGTTCAACTGCCGCGGCAGCATGCTGCGTGATGCTCTCAAGCACAAAGTGGCGGGCCACAACCTGATTCTGGTGAGCCACAGCGAATGCATGGACCAACTGTTGATGGACATGAACCTGTCAACCAGCACCACGTTTGGCTATGGCGCTTCGTTGTTTATCAAGACCGATGGCGCGAACGAGGATCCGCAGATGCTGGGCTATATCGAGCCCAAAGACTGGAAAAATATCGTGCCGGTGGTCACCCCGAACAACCGTCACGGGTTTGAAGCCTCGCAGTTCTAATCGTGGGCGCGAGCAGGCTCGCGCCCATAGAGTCAACCCATCCCCCTCAATTGTGCTTGAACAAACGATCCCAGTTCTGTTCTGCCGGCAATGGCAGGTCGCTGAGTTCGCGGGCCACCACGTTTTCGATATCGTTGGCGCTGAGCACTTTTTCGTCGAGCCATGGCCAGGTCGCATCCGCATCGCGGAAGTTGAGCTGGTTGTTCAATTGCTGGCACGCCTGGGCGAGCAAGTGCATCAGCGCCCACAGGCTGGTGATGTAGGGCTTTTGTTGCTCGGGGATGCGGTTGAGCAGGGCGGCCACGTCAGGCAGGTTCGCACCGGGTGACAGGTTGCTGCGCAGGTTCCATAGAATCGCGCCGTTGTTCGACACCTCCTGATTGGCCAATGCCGGGTCGGTGCTGACCTCGACATTGAGTTTCACATGCTGCTGCTCTAGCTGATCGATCAGATAGTTGGCCAGATCGGATTTGCGCAAGAAGGCGGTGGCCGTATTGAAGGCCAGGTGAGCGTCGTAGTCGCTCAATGTTTTGCTGGATATACCGATGGTCATGGCGGGCTCCTTGGTCGGGAATTGTCCAAGGAGCGTAGTCAATGTGCCGTGATCGGCCACGGTATCTGCGGTTGCGTTGCCCGGGATCAAGTTTATGGGGCTGAAGCGGCCAGGCTGACAAGGTAGAAGTGGTGCCGGCCGACGCTGAGCTTGTCGAGAGTCTTGAGGGCCATGCCCGGTATCTCGGGGTTTTCTACCAGGGCGATATTGTCGGGGGATGCGCTGAGGAATGCCTGCAACTCTTCTGTTGAACTGAGGGTGTGCTGCAACTGCTGGCTGTAGAACACCACGGCGCCGAGACGTTCGTCGGGCCGCAGCAGTGCGACCTGCTTGCCGCTGGCCTGCAGGCTCATGACCTCAGCGGCGAGGGGCTGGAAAGACTGTTCCTTGTCGGCCAGCGGTGCCCGATGGGCCGCCAGCAGGTAGGCGCCCACCAGAGCGGCCAGCAGCGCGATGGCAAGCGGGCGATGGTTGTCGCTGAAGAATTTGGCCACGGTCGAGTGCGCGCTTTTTTGGTACAGCCAGCCCAGCAGCACCCGGGCGTACTCGGCGGCAATCACTGCAGCCGCAGGGGCCATCGACATCATGTACACCGCCCGCTTGCTGGAGGCGAGGTTGAGCAGCACAAATTGCGCGACCAGCCATACACAGAAAAACAACAGGAAGGGGTTGCTGCGCAGTTGTTTGCGAAAGTGCCACAGACCCAGATAGGTCAGCAGGTTCCACGGCAGGAAGGCTTCGGGCAGTTTTCGCAGGTAGTAGTAAAAGGGTTCGTAATGCCCGGCCTCGACAAAGGAACCGCTAAAACGGCCAACGCTGTTGGTCAGCAGCAGTTCGCTGACTAACGGCATGCCGCCGCGCTGATAGAGCATGCACAGCCAGACCGTCAGCGGGATCAGCCCCAATAGGGTCAGCAGGGCAGGGCGTAGCCAGTTGCGCGGCTTGAAGCGTTTTTCCAGCAGGCTTTCACACACCAGATAGACAAAAATCACCACGCCCGGCAGTGCCAGGCCCAGTACGCCTTTGCTCAAGGTGGCAATGGCGATGCCGGTCGCGAATAACAGCCAGCTGCCCCGTGCAAAACCGGGCTGGCGGTTGGCATGAAAAAACGCCAGCAAGGCCATGGTTACGCCCAGGGTGAGCAAGGCATCTTCGCCCACCTGGCGGGTGTTGCCCCAAAATATGCCCATGGTTGCCAGCATGGCGGCGGCTGTCCAGGCCAGTGCTGTGGGGCGGCCCAGCTTGCGCAGCATTGCATAGAGCAGCAACACGCAAAATAGACCGGCAAAGGCCGAAGCCAGGCGTACGGCGAACAGTTCGCCGCCGAATACGCGAATGGCTCCTGCATCCAGCCAGAGGCTCAGGGGTGGTTTTTCCAGGAAGGGGGCATTGAGCAAATTGGGCGTTACCCAATCGTCGCTCAGGTGCATCTGCATGGCTATGCCTGCCACGCGGGACTCTGTCGAGCCCTGCAATTGGTGATTCCCCAGCGCAAAAAAGAACAGCACGCAACCGAGAAGCAGTAACAGCAGGGCAGGACGAGTCAGACGCATTGGGCTACCAGGCAGCAATCGAATGGAGTACTGCACTGGAGTATAGGAGGGCAAACCTTAAAGCTTTGTGAAAGCTACATAAACGCTTGTGTCAGAACGTTGCCTTGATCTGCAGCCCCGCGACCAGCGCATTGCTGCGCTTGGCGCCGTAGAAAGCCCCTGGTTCGATGATGTATTGCAGGTCCGGGCGCAACAGCAGCCACGGCGTGACTTGCGCGCCGTAGTTGAGCTCCAGCAACTGCTCGCCGCTGTCCAGGCTGGCGATCATGTCCGCCTGTTCCGGGCTGCTGGCTGCCGCTTCCTGCACGTCGCGGGAGCGCGAGTTGAATACGGCGCGGCCGTAGGCAAAGGCGATGCTGTCTTTGGGGCGGCTGGCAAACGGCTTTTGTTTGACCAGGCCTACCGAGTACCAGTGGCGCATAGGCGAGGTCGCGGCATTGCTGCTGGATGCCTGGCCAAAGGCGCGCAATACGCTTTCGGGGTCTTGCTCATCACGCCAGATGGCCTGGTCGACCAGCACATAGGCGCCGGTGCGGTTGTTGGCTTTTTGCGTGCTGCCAATCTTGCGGGTATTGGAGGTGTCGTAGTACCAGCCCACTTTGTATTGGCCATTGAGCCAGGCGTTGTTGGTGAAGATCGCTTCCAGCGGCATGATCGCTCCGGTAGTGCCTTTGGTGGTCATGCTGAAGGCTTCGGAGGAGCGACTGTTGTATTCGGGGTTGACCTGGAACACGGCGGTTTGCAGGGTCAGGGCCGGGCTGACGGTGTAGCGCAGTTCGCCGCCCCAGTGGCCGGTGGGGTAGTTGGTCCAGCCGCTGCCATTGGACTGGGTCAGCGGATGCGCGCAGAAACCGGCGTTGACGAAGCTGGTCAACAGCGGCATGCCGCCAAAATCGTTGCCCATTGGCATAAAGCCAACCTTGGTGGTCAGGTCTTCGGAAAACAGCGTGCGCTGGTAGCTGAACTCGGACAGGCGGGTGTAGTTGCCGCCGGCGTTTTCCTGGATTGGCAGGCGGTTGCCTACGAGGTCTTCGGAGGCGCTGTGACCGCGACGATCATTGACGGTGATTTGCACCAGGCCAGCATCGGCGCTACCCAGTATTTTGCTCAGGTCGAACTGGGCACCGATACGCACTTGTTGCGAGTAACGGGTGCCGTGCTTGATCCCGCCATGCAAGTTGGAGAAGGTTTCGGAGTTGTAATCACCGGTCAGCTTGATGCCCTTGTCGATCAGCTTTTGGCGCTCGCCGCCCCAGTCGCCGGTCAGGGTCGAACGGTTCATCAGGTTGTCGGTGGTGTCGGCCAGTACGCAGGCAGGCGTCAAGGCCAGCAATGACAAGCCGCCGCACAGGCTGGTGTTCAGCAGGGCGCGGGAAGAGAAAAACATCTACAGAAGCTCCTTTATATGAAGTGTCGGCGACGGGGCGCGACACGATGCCGCACATTATGAACTATTTAGTTAATTAATTTCATATTTGGTTACACGACCTCCCTCTAATGACTAAGGGCGTTGGTAGCGGCCATCCGCTAGACTCCCGCGTTTATCCGTACCAAGGGATGTTCATGATCTGGTTTCTTGAAGGGCAATCGAGCCAACGCGATGTGATTGCAGGTGCCCGGGCGGCGCTGCCGGACACCGTGCAAATTTTCGCCTCGCACCGCCAAAATCGCCCTGAAATCACCGGATTGGCGGATGTCGCCTGGCGGGAGCCGCAAGACAATCAGGAGCGCATCGGCTGGGTGATCGAGCAGGCCCGCGCCCGGCAGATCAAGGTGGTGCTGGCCGGGCGTGTGGGTCAGGTATATGAAGCGCACCGCGCCGAGTTCGAAGCAGCCGGGTTGCAATTGATTACCGGGGCGCTGGACCTGGAAACCTTTGAGCGGGTTGACGACAAGTCGACGTTTACCCGTGAGGCCTTGGCGGCCGGGCTGGCGTGCATACCGGCGATGACGGTGAGCACCCAGGCTGAACTGGAGACGGCTTACGCCCAGTTGGCCCGCGACGGCCAGGTGTGTGTAAAACCGACGCGCGGTATTTACGGCCAGGGCTTTTGGCGTTTGGCCGATAACGTGGACCCGTTTCGCAGTTTTGCCAATGCCGACGCCCATGAAGTCAATGCGGCGGTGTTTGCCCAGGCCTACGGTCAATCGGATGCGCCCCAACCGTTGCTGGTGATGCCTTATATGCCCGGCAGCGAATGCTCGGTGGACATGGTCTGTGAGGCGGGCGAGGCCGTGGCCTATGTGGGGCGGCGCAAGCAGGGCCTGATGCAGACATTCGAGCGCGACGGTGCGGCGGTCGAACTGGCGATCAAGGCGGCGCGGCACTTCAAGTGCGACGGTATCGTCAATGTGCAGACCCGGGATGATGCCGCAGGCCAGCCGCATTTGCTGGAGATCAACCTGCGCTATTCTGGCGGTATCGGCTACACCCGCGAAGCCGGAGTCAACCTGCCGGGTATCTTTGCCGCACGCCGCCTGGGCCTGCCCGTGCCAGCCAGTACATGGCGCGAGAATGTGCAGGTCAAGGCAATCACGGTGGTGGTTCCGGTTCGCGGAGAAGAGCTGTTAAGGTGATCAGCTCTTGTTTGTCGCGGGCACAGGGGAGTCACAAGCGATGATATTGATGCCGGGCGCCAATGCGGCCCTTGAATCTGTGCGTTGTGAGATGAGCCTGACCTGCTCGCGAGCGGGCGCATTGGGTGACTATGCGGGGCTGGCGTTGCTGGCCGTGGATGGCAAGCGCCAACCCGTCGGGGAGCCTGCGCTGATACACGCCCCGCAACCCTGGCTGGCATGGCATGACACCGCCGGCCTGGCACGCTTCAGCCTGGTGCTGGAACAATTGCCTGCAGATTGTGAGCGTGTATTGCTGGTGCTCTATGTGTTCGGCGCGCTGGGTCCGTTACGTGAACTCGGCCAGTTCCGGCTCAAGGTCGGAGAGCAGATCGAGCACAGTCTGGCACTGGATGAGTTCGGTGATGGCGCAATGGTCATTGCCGAGGTGTACCGACGCAGCGATCAATGGAAAATCCGCGCACTCGCCGAAGCGTCCGCCTACGGCTTGAGCGCGTTTGCCCGACGCCTGGGGCTGGCTCTGGATGATCGTCATCCGCAACGCATGAGACCTGAGGCATCAGACGACAGCGTTGCGCGCCAAGGGGCTACAGGTACTGGTTTTGCCGTAAGCACCCAGCATATTTTGACCTGTGCCCATGTCATTGAAGGCCTCGAGCAATTGTCGATTACGTCCTTTGAGGGTCGATACAAGGCGGAGTCTGTGGTGGTCGATCGCAAGAACGACCTCGCTTTGCTGCGGGTCATTGGTGCCCCCCCTTTGAACCCGGTGACTTTTCGTGAGGGCGTGGGCTGTGAGCTGGGCGAAAGTGTCGTCACCCTGGGGTTTCCGCTCGCCGGGCTGGCAGGCGGTGGCGTGCAAGTTTCCCAAGGTGTGGTTTCGGGCCTGTTTGGCCTTCGCGACGATGCCAGCCTGATGCAGTTCACCGCACCGATTCAGCCCGGCTCCAGCGGAAGCCCGGTGTTTGACCCGCAAGGATTGGTCAGTGGCCTGGTGACCTCGAGCATGGCGGATGCGCAGAACATGAACTTTGCTGTCAAGTCGGCACTGGTACTGGCGTTCCTTGAGGCAGCCCGTGTACCGGCCCGGCGCGGGTGCAGTGAACGTTCGTTGAGCACGCCGGAGTTGGTACGCGCTTCGCAGGCTGGACTGTGGCGGATTGACGCCAGCCATCTTCAGTAACCATTTTTTACTTGTCTTAACCCCCCGTCTCCCTAATCGTCCCCCATTTTTTCAGTATGTTCAGGTAGTAAACATCAATGAACAGCGGTAATTCCAAGACCGAACCCAAGGTATTGCATGCAAACCTCAAGCGCGGTCGTCTGGAGGTAGAGGTCAATGCATCGACCTTTGAGCCACAGGCACTTTTCGATTTTGCCGAGCGCCGAAACCCCAAGCGCGCCTTTTTATTCGTTTCCCGTGTATTGGGGCGTCATATCCCGGCACGGCCGTCACTGATGGCGGAAAGCTTCAATGCCCTGGCTGCAAAAATCCCTGCCGACCTGCCCGGCCCGGTGCTGGTTATCGGCATGGCTGAAACCGCCGTTGGCCTGGGTGCTGGCGTGCACCGCGCGCTCAGCCAGACCCGTGATGACAGCGTGTACCTGTGCAGCAGCCGCCACCCTACGGGCAGTGAACTGTTTGCCCGTTTTGAAGAAGAGCACAGCCACGCCAGCTCGCATCTGCTGCATTTGCCGCAAGACGCACACACCCGCGAGATGATGCTCAACGCCCGCTCGCTGGTGCTGGTGGACGATGAAGCCTCTACCGGCAATACCTTTATCAATCTGTCCCGGGCGCTGGCCGAAGCAGGGCTCAACTCGGTCGAGCGTATTGTCACCACGACCCTGACCGACTGGTCCCGGGACGCTGTGCGCAAGGCCATGGGCGATCATGTCAGCAGCGTCTCTTTGCTCGATGGTCGCTACACGTTCGCCGAAGATACCACCGCAGAACTCCCTCAAATGCCCGAAGTGGGCAGCGTGGCCCAGGGCGACTGGGCACTTGATGCCAGCCGTGACTGGGGGCGCATGGGCGTTCGCGAACACCTTGATACCCTGGCGCCCGATCTGCAGGTCGCCCCAGGTGAACGGGTCTTGGTGGTCGGCACCAGCGAATTTGTCTGGCGCCCGTTTCTGCTGGCCGAGCGCCTTGAGCGGGCGGGCGCCGACGTGCGCTTCAGCTCCACCAGCCGCTCGCCCATTGCCTTGGGCCATTGCATCGATCATGCATTGTCGTTCTCGGACAACTATGGCCTGGGTATCCCCAACTTTCTTTATAACGTCGCCCCCGGCCAGTTCGACCGGGTGCTGATCTGCAGCGAAACCCCGGCAGCTGCGGTCGATCCGGCGCTGGTTAGCGCGTTGAATGCGCAGGTAATCGTTGATGAGCAGTAATCGTCCTCTGGTGTTCGTTGATCTGGACGACACCCTGTTTCAAACCGCCCGCAAAATGGGTGATGAGCCACGCTTTGCCGCCACCCTGGATGTGGACGGCCAGCCCAACGGCTTTATGAGCGCAACACAAAAGAGCTTTGTGGAATGGCTGCTGGCCACCAGCGATGTCGTCCCCGTAACTGCGCGCAGCATCGAGGCCTATCAACGTGTGCAATTGCCGTTCGTCCACGGCGCGGTGTGTGCCCACGGCGGCGTGATTCTCAAGCCCGACGGCTCGCTGGACCCGGTCTGGCATGCGCGCATGTGCGACGAACTGGCCCTTGAGCAAACCCGGTTGCATCAACTGAGCGAGCAAACCCTGGCCATTGGTGCCGAACTTGGCTTTTCGTTGCGTGGCTGGGTGGTTGAAGAGCAGGGCCTGGCCAATTACGTGGTCACCAAGCACAACAACGAAACCGACGAAGCGCTGCTCGTCGTATTGGCCGAGGTCAAGGCGCGCGGGTTGCTCGATGGCCTGTATGTACACGGCAATGGCAACAACCTGGCGTTTCTGCCCATCACCCTGCAAAAGCGTGAAGCGGTACGTGAATGGATCCGCCGCGATCAGGCGATCAACGGCAAGCGCCCGTTGCTGGGCTTCGGTGACAGTGTGTCGGACCTGGGCTTTATGGCCGAGTGCGACTGGTGGGGCACGCCCAAACGCGGGCAGTTGGCCGCTCATGTGCTGGCGAGCGTCGACCATGAGTAATGCTTTCGCAGGCCTGGAAACCGTCGGCAGTGGCAGCTATGACGCCGATGACGTGCACTTTTTACTGCGCGCCCTGCAGATTGAAGTCACCGACGTGCAGGAAAAAGAGCGGCTGATCCAGACCCGGCAACGCCATTACTCCGAGATGATCAGCCAGGAACATGCGCCGTCCGACACCCATAAAAGCCTTTACCAGCGTGCCCTGACGCAAAATGGCGCGCGCATGGCGGCCGATGTGCAGGCGCTGGCGCTGGCCTTGAATGAGCGCTACAACGGCCCCTCGATTGCGCTGGTGTCCTTTGTGCGCGCCGGTTTACCGCTGGGTGTACTGCTGCGCCGGGCGCTGCTTGATCTGGGGCGCGAGGCTGCGCATTACGGCATCAGCATTATTCGTGACCGTGGAATCGACAACGTCGCACTCGAAGCTATCATCAAGAGCCACGGTGCCGAAAACATCGTGTTTGTCGATGGCTGGACCGGCAAGGGCGCGATCAGCGGCCAGATCCGCGACAGCCTGGCGGGAGACTCGCGTTTCCCGGCAGACCCACGCCTGGTGGTGTTGGCGGACCCTTGTGGCCGCGCCTGGCTGGCGGCGTCCGCTGAAGACTGGCTCATCCCCTCGGGCATTCTGGGGGCTACGGTTTCCGGGCTGGTTTCTCGTTCCATCTGGCCGCAAACCCCGGGCCTGCATGGTTGCGTGGTGTATGACCATTTGGCGGAACACGACGTGACCATGAGTTTTATCCACAGCATCGAAACCGAGCGGGCACAGCTTGCCCCGTTGGCCGCTGCGCAACCCTGGACACTGGATCAGGCCGCAGCCTTGCAACACTCGGCGGTAGCCGCGGTCGAACGTATCTCGACGCGGTTTGCGGTGACCAACCCCAACCGGGTCAAACCGGGTATCGCCGAGGCCACCCGCGCCGTGATGCGCCGGGTACCGGACCACGTGCTGGTGCGCAACCTTGACGATCAGGACGTGCAACTGCTGTTGCACCTGACGCGCCAGGCCAATATCGAGGTCCAGGAAGTCGGTGATGAACTGGGGCCGTATCGCGCTGTGACCGTAATCAGGAGTGTTCGCTGATGATCAAGCATTCAGCCTATGCCTTGGGCGCCACACTTTATATGCCGGCCACCCGTCCCGATATTCTGGATGTGGTGCTGGGCGAGAAGATCCAGGGTTTACGCTCGCTGGTGGTGTGCCTAGAAGACGCCGTGGCCGAAATCGACGTGCAGCAGGGGCTGAACAACCTCAAGAACCTGCTGTTGGGCATCGAGGCGCGTGGCGGCCGTCCGTCGAGCGGGCCGATCCTGTTTGTGCGCCCGCGTGATGCGGCAATGGCAGCGGTGCTTAATGATTGGTCGCTGATGCGCTATGTCGACGGTTTTGTGGTGCCCAAACTCAGCCTTGGCAATATCCGCGAGTGGCAGCAGGCGGTGACCCGCGACGACCTGATGCTGATGCCCACTCTGGAAACCCCGGAAGTCTTTGTGCCCAATGCCATGGTAGAGCTGCGCAGCGCCATGCTGGAGCTGTTGCCTGAGCGCATTATTGCCCTGCGCATCGGTGGCAACGACCTGATGGGCTGCCTGGGCTTGCGTCGTCCACAAACCATGACCCTGTACAGCACTCCCATGAGCTATGTGATTCCCATGTTGTGCGGGATCATGGGCTCGGCAGGTTTTGCCCTGACCGCACCGGTGTTCGAGCAGCTCAATACGCCACACGTGCTGGATCAGGAACTGGCGCTGGATATGGCTCACGGGCTTGTGGGGAAAACTGCGATTCACCCGTCACAAATTGCAGTTATCCACAGGGCGTTGCAAGTCAGCCTTGAAGATCTCAACAGCGCACGCCAAATATTGAGTGAGGCGGCGCCTGCGGTGTTCAAGTTCAACGACGCCATGTGCGAGCCTGCGACCCATTACAAATGGGCGCAAACAATTATTGAACGGGCACATTGGCAAGGGGTTCGCCCTGAAGTCGCCTGCCCGACAGACACTTTTGGAGGCAGCCTGAGATTGGCTGAATTAGTGGGTTGAACGACGTTTTGAATACATCGGACAAAGGCAACAAGCAGGTTCTGTCAGCGTTCGACTTCGATGGCACACTGACCTATCACGACAGCTTTGTGCCGTTTTTGCGCTTTGCCTTTGGCAATCGCCTGTTCGCGATGCGCCTGTTGCGGATGATTCCGGCCACGGCGTGCTACCTGCTGGGCAGGATTTCTCGCAATGATTTGAAAGAGAAACTGATCGCGGTCTACCTGACCGGCGCCAAAGAGGCCTGGGTAAAGGAGCGCGCTGAAGCATTTTGTGACGTTTCCTGGCAGCGTCTGATGCGGCCTTTGGGCTTAACATCCGTCGCCAACCAGATTGAGCAGGGCGCCAAGGTAACAATTTGCTCGGCGTCCCCTGAACTGGTGCTCACACCTTTTGCCAAAAAACTCGGTATCGGCTTGATCGGTACACGGCTGGCCTCAGTCGATGGCGTGCTGACCGGGGATATCGAGGGCACCAACTGTCGCTGTGAACAAAAAGTCATTCGGCTGGAGGCGCAATACGGGCCTCTGGACCAATACACACTGCGTGCCTGGGGTGACACCCGGGGCGATGAACAGATGCTCGGAGCCGCTCAAGAGCCGCATTGGCGTGAATTTCACGCACTGTGGCGTCGCAAGCGGCCACTTGACGTGTGCTTGCGCGAGGAGCTGTAAGCCAGGCGCAAGCAAAGCATGTCAATAATCAGTAATTACCTATCGTGCTTCAGTGCAGACAAGGAGACGTTTCATGGCCATTTCGCTGTCCAAGAATCAAACCATCTCTCTCGAGAAAGAAGCGGGAGCCGGTCTCAAGAAAATTCGCATGGGCCTGGGCTGGGATCCGGTCAAGCCCAGCGGTTTTTTCGCCAAGCTGCTGAGCAGTGATACCGCCATCGACTTGGATGCTTCGTGCATCCTGCTCGACAGTGCCAAACAACCGCTGGACCTGGTGTGGTTTCGCCAGCTCAAGTCCAAAGACGGCTCCATCGTGCACTCCGGCGACAACCGCACGGGTGAGGGCGATGGCGACGACGAGTCGATCCAGGTCAACCTGGAGCAGCTGCCGGCCGGGGTCAAGCACCTGGTGTTTACCGTGAACTCGTTTACCGGGCAAAATTTCGAAGCGGTAGAAAACGCCTACTGCCGTATCGTTGACGAGCTGACCGGCAAAGAGCTGGCGCGCTTCAACCTGTCGGACAAGGGCCGTCACACCGGCGTGGTCATGGCATACATCAGCCGCACATCGGCGGGCTGGGACCTGACCGCCATCGGCACCGTGGCCAATGGCCGTACCGCCCAGGATCTGGCCACTGACGCAGCCCAGGCGGTGCGCTCATGACCACATTGACCCCGGGCGCCAACACCGGCGTTGCCAGCGGTACCCTGAGCGTCACCGTCAGCTATACCCCGGTGACCGGCGCGGACCTGGACGTTTCTGCGTTTTTGCTCAATGAGTCGGGCAAGGTGCGTGGCGACAACGACATGTGCTTCTTCGGCCAGCAAAGCGTCAACAATGGCGCGGTCAAGCTGGTGGAATCGGCTGCAGGTCGCAGTGTGTTCAGCGTCAATCTGGACGCCATTGATCAGGCCATCGAAAAAGTCGCCCTCACCGCAACCATCTATGAGAACAAGGCCCGTTTCGACGCCTTCCCGCAGTTGACCGTAACGGTGAGCGGCGGCATCGAAGCACCGATTCCGACCCAGGGCATGCAGGAAACCGCGTTGATCCTTGGCGAGTTCTATCGCCGTCAGGGCGTGTGGAAGTTCCGCTGCGTAGCACAGGGCTTTGCCGGTGGCCTTGCGCCCTTGGCCGAGCACTTTGGGGTTGATATTGCGGCTCCTGCTCCTGCTCCTGCTCCGGCAGCAGCGCCGACGCCACCTCCAGCGCCTCCAGCACCAGCACCGGCACCGGCAGCGAAGATCAATCTGTCGAAGATCACCCTGGACAAGCAGCGTCCGTCCATCAGCCTTGAGAAAAAGGACGGTGACTTCGGCGAGATCAAGATCAACCTCAACTGGAACCGTACCAACCCCAACGTCGGGGGCGGCGGCTTCTTTGCCTCGCTGCGCGGCAAGTCGGGCGGGATCGACCTGGACGTGGGCTGCCTGTACGAAATGGAGAACGGCCGCAAAGGCGCGGTACAGGCCCTGGGCAATGCCTTCGGTGATTTCCGTGACGAGCCGTTTATCCAGTTGATGGGCGACGACCGCACCGGCTCGGTAAGTGACGGCGAGTGGTTGCGCATCAATGGCAAGGAGTGGCGCAAGATGCGTCGCGTGCTGGTTTACGCGTTCATCTACGAAGGTGCCCCGAACTGGCAGGCGACTGACGGTGTCATCACCTTGTACATCCCGGGTGAGCCGCCGATTGAAGTGCGCCTGAGCGAAGAGGGCGGGACCAAAGGCATGTGCGCCATTGCTTTGCTCGAAAACGTCGGTGGCAGTGTGAAGGTCAACCGTCGGGTTGAATTCTTCAAGGGCCACTCTGACATGGATAAAGCGTTTGGTTGGGGTATGCGCTGGGCTGCCGGCTCCAAATGAGCGCTCTGTAAGTGGCCGCCTGATGAAACAGGCGCCGTACCTGCAATTTCTGACAAGGTGACTCCAATGCTCGAATGGCTCAAAACCAACGCAAGCGCCGCCCGTGACAAGCTCTCGGCGGAAGTCAGCAAATTCAAGAACCGTGAGTTTATGGAAGCCGTGGTTTCCGGTTGCGCACTGGTGGCCGCTGCCGATGGCAATATCAGCAGCGACGAAAAACAGAAAATGGTCGGATTTATTCAAAACTCCAATGAGTTGAAGGTCTTTGACGTCAAGGACGTGATCAAAGCTTTCAACTCCGTGTGTGAAAAGTTTGAATTTGACCAGCAGATCGGTCGCGCTGAAGCGCTGAAATCTATCGGTCAGCTACGTAAAAAAGAAGATGCCGCCCGCCTGCTGGTGCGTGTTTGCTGCGCAATCGGTAGCGCCGACGGTAACTTCGATGAAAGTGAGCGGGCTGCCTGCCGCACTATCTGCAATGAGCTGGGGCTGAACCCTGGCGATTTTGATCTCTGAGGACATCATGGAAAACACGGCAATTGGCTTTCCGCCAACTACCATCGCTGTATTTGTGGCTCTGGCGGTCATTGCTCTGGCAATCGACCTGTTTACCCACAAAAGCGATAAACCGGTCTCGCTGACCAACGCCGCCGTCTGGTCGGTGTTCTGGGTGGTGATCTCGCTCATGTTTGCGGGCTACCTGTATGTGGCCCACGGCCCAAGTGTGGCCAGCCTGTTCGTTACCGGTTATGCGCTGGAGAAAGTACTCAGCGTCGACAACCTGTTCGTGTTCATGGCGATCTTTGCCTGGTTCAAGATCCCGGACGCATTGCGTCACCGGGTTCTGTACTGGGGCATCATCGGCGCCATTGTGTTCCGCCTGATTTTCGTGGCAATCGGTACTGGCCTGCTGGCGTTTGGCCCTTGGGTCGAAGTGCTGTTTGCCGTGGTCGTGGCCTGGACCGCAGTGATGATGTTGCGCAGCAAGGAAGAGGATGAGGAGGAGGATTACTCCAAGCACATCGCCTACCGTTTTGCGAAAAAACTGTTCCCGGTCTGGCCGAAACTGCACGGGCATAATTTCTTTGTTTCACGCAAAGAGCTTGAAAAAGAGATCACGAAGCCGCAGAACAAGGGAATGACTCTTGTAGGCAAGGGCGCTCTTTTTGCTACCCCACTGTTTTTGTGTGTGGTGGTGGTTGAGGTTTCAGACATTCTGTTTGCCTTCGACTCCGTACCGGCAGTGATTGCTGTGAGCCGTGAACCCTTGATCGTGTACTCGGCCATGATGTTCGCCATTCTGGGTCTGCGGACCATGTACTTCGTTCTCGAAGCACTGAAACGCTACCTGGTGCACCTGGAAAAAGCGGTTATCGCCCTGTTGTTCTTTATCGCCGGCAAGCTGGCCCTGAACGCAACCGATCACCTGTTTGGCCATGGTTATGAAATTGATCCAAACACCAGTCTGATTGTGGTGTTGGTGGTCTTGGCTATCGGTATCGTGGCCAGCATCATCTTTCCCGGTAAGGAAGAAGAGCAATCCGACGTTAACAACGACACGAAAGCTTGATCGCACATTACTAAGGAGAATTACACATGGCACTTTCCCTTTCCAAAGGCGGCAACCTGTCTCTGTCCAAAGAAGCCCCCGGGATGACCAAAGTCCTCGTGGGTCTGGGCTGGGATGCTCGCTCCACCGATGGTCAAGACTTCGACCTGGATGCGAGCGCTTTCTTGCTCAAGGCTGACGGTAAAGTACGCGCTGACTCCGATTTCATTTTTTACAACCAGCTCAAAAGCGTGGACGGCTCGGTTGAACACACGGGCGACAACCGTACCGGTGAAGGCGACGGCGATGACGAGGCGATCAAGGTCGACCTGTCCAAAGTACCCGCCGACATCGACCGGATCGCGTTTACCGTGACCATTCACGAAGCTGACGCTCGCCGTCAAAACTTCGGTCAGGTGCGCAATGCTTTCATCCGCATTGTGAACCAGGACAACAACAGTGAAGTGGCGCGTTATGACCTGGCAGAAGACGCCAGCACCGAAACCGCGATGATCTTTGCCGAGCTGTATCGCAATGGCGCCGAGTGGAAGTTCCGCGCTGTGGGCCAGGGCTTTGCTGGCGGTCTCAAGCCATTGGCGGAAAGCTACGGCCTGAAGTTTTAATCTGCACCCCATCAACTTTTCATATAAGGGTTCACGAACATGGCAGTAAGTCTGAGTAAAGGCGGCAACGTCTCCCTGACCAAAGAAGCACCTGGCCTGACCGAAGTGGTTGTAGGCCTGGGTTGGGACCCACGGGTTACTGACGGTCAGGAGTTCGACCTGGACGCCTCGGTGTTTATCGTTGGTGAGAACGGCAAAGTGCTGAACGACGGCAGCTTTGTGTTCTACAACAACAAGACTTCGCCCGACGGCAACGTTGTGCACCAGGGCGACAACCGCTCGGGCGCCGGCGACGGTGATGATGAGCAAGTAAACGTCAACCTGTCGGGTCTGTCGCAAGAAGCCAAAAAACTGGCTTTCGCGGTGACCATTCACGAAGCGGATGGCCGCAAGCAAAACTTCGGTCAGGTATCCAACGCTTACATTCGCGTTCTGAACAAGGCTGACGGCAAGGAGCTGGCACGTTTTGACCTGAGCGAAGACGCTTCGACCGAAACCGCGATGGTTTTCGGCGAGCTGTATCGCAATGGCGAAGAGTGGAAGTTCAAGGCAATTGGTCAGGGCTTTGCCGGTGGCCTGGCGCCATTGGCTTCGAACTTTGGCGTTAACCTGGGCTAACCCCCAGCGTTAAACGAAAGGCCCTCCCCGGTATCGGGGAGGGCCTTTTTTTTGTGTATAAACACCTGTAGCAGCTGCCGAGGAACGAAGGCTGCGTTCGGCGGCGAAGCCGTCGTGAAATCAGACACTTCGCTGCATCAGATAGATTGAACGCTCAGGTTTTACGAGGTCTTCGCCCTCGAACGCAGCCTTCGTTCCTCGGCCGCTGCTACAAGTATTCCACGCACCGCTTGATCAAAACCTCATCTGCCACTGCCCCATCAGCCCGTGGTTGCGGCTGTTGCTGCCGATATCGCCGGTATAGCTCACCCCCAGGGTCTGCCTGGCAGAGACGCCAAGATCCAGCCCGGCCTCCAGCACCAGCGAGTTGCGATCCAGCGCACTGCCCTCGACATCAAAGGCCGATCCGCCCAGCACAAAGGCCTGGGTGGTTGAGCTGCCGACATCACCATAGAGGTGTTTCCAGCCAGCGCTCAGGCGGGGTGTGATGCTCATGCCGTTTTCGAGCTGGTTCAGATGCGCCAGCCGTACACCCAGGGTGCTACTGAAGTTGTCCTGGGTTTGCCGGTCAACCTGCAACGCCGCGGCACCGCCTTTTTCGGTGTAGCTGTCACGTTGATAACGCTGATAACCCAGGTTGGCATACGGCTCGGCACTCAGACGACCGCTACCCAGGGCGTAGCCCAGTTCGGCAAAAGCCTGCTGGCTGCTGGCGTGGTAGTCCCCCTTGGGCTGATCGCTGAAGCCGTTGAATATCAAGCTGCGTTTGCTGTCGCCGTTATGGCCGCTATACGCCGCCCCCAGGCGCAGGGCCAGCGCACCGCTCTGGTGAATGGCATAGGCGCCCGCGTGCCAGCTGTTGACCCTGCCCTCCATGCCGGTGCTGTCCACGTCGGTTTTTGAGTAGCCGCCCAGTACACCCATGCGCCAGTCCGGGGTTAGCGCCCAGTCGGCACCCAGTACACCGCCTTTGGTACGTTGGGTCAGGTCGCTGTTGCCGTGGATTGCGTCCAGCCGGCCATAGCTGCCCAGGCCCTGCAGCCAGAGCCTGCCCCGGGCATTCGGGTCGTTGAGGTTGCGCACGCCCGGCACCAGGCCCGTGGCGGCCAGGGCAGGGGTGTCACTGGCGGCACTGGCAACCTGTAGGCCACCGCCTGCGCCCAACGACTGCATGGCCGCCAGCATGCTGCTGCCCACCTGCAAAGAGGCGCCCAGTGTGGCGCTGCCCAGGCTCGCATTGCTACTGGCGGATAGCTGCTCGATGGCGGCGCCCGCCGTCTGTGCCGAGGTGTTGAGCAGGGCGTTATACAGCGCGTTGCCGGCCTTTAGCTGGCTCAGGCCGATGGCCGCACTGTGGCCGTTGGCGCTGCTGGCATAATCGGTAAATGCTACGTCATTGCGCGCATAGGTCAGCTCGACGCTGGTGGGGGTGTAGTTGAGGGTCGGGGTGAGGAAGGCGTAATCGCTGGTGACTTTGCCAAAGGTGCCGTCGATGGCCGCTGCGTTCAGCACCCTGTACTGGCTTAGCCACGGATAGGTACCGCTACCGGCATTGATGGCCAGGGTCGAGCCATTGAGGTGGACGGTGCCGCCAACCTGCACCGGTGCGCTGCTGCCATCGGCATTGACGCCATAGGCCAGGGTCGCGCCGCTGCTCAGGGTCAAGTCATGGCTGATGGTGGCGCTGCCCAGCTGCGTGTCGGTTTGCAGCGTGCCGTTGACCTGCAGGTTGGCGACGCTGCCACCACCGGCATACATGCCACCTTCATCGACAGTGATAGCGCCGCTGATGGCTCCCAGGTTGACCAGGCGGGCGCCGCTGAACACCTCGCCGCCGTCACTGAAGTCGTTGTGGCTGGTGAGGATCCAGCTGCCGGACTTCACATCCAGCCATTCAACGTTCTGGCTATTGCCGAAGCGGCCACCGGCCGGGTCATCCAATGTCACCCGGTCGTAGCCGCTACCGCCATCCACCAGGCCGTCGAAGCGGCTGGCGCTGCCCAGGGTCAGGTGGTCATCGCCGCCGCCGAGGTCCAGGGCCAGACCATTGCTGCCACTGATCAGACCCTTGTTGCTGACCACATCATCGAACTCTCCCACAAATCTGACGGCAAAACCGTCCAGCCCTTTGATTGTGCCGTTATTGATCAGTCGGGTGGCCGCGACCCCGGGGCCATCGCTGCCGTCATCCACCAGCACCGCATTGTTGGCGCCACTGATGAGTGCACCTTCGGCGTTGTAGAGATAACCCCCGCCAAGGGCGATACCTTCGCTGCCATTGGCAAAGCCGTTTTTATCGACGCCACCGGCGCCGGTGCCCTGAATCACCCCATAGTTTTCGATATGGGCGATCAGGTCGATATCCACGCCATCGCCGTCACCGTTGGGCTTGAGCCCGGAATAGGCGCCGGTGATGGTGCCGTAATTGATCACGGTGCCGTTGCCGTCCGAACCAAAGCCCGAACCGTTGCGCCCGGTGACTTCGCCGTAGTTGACCAGGGTTGCGCCCAGATCGGTGGTCATGCCGTGGCGACCACCTGAAAGGGTGCCGTGGTTGGTCACGGTCACGCCGGTTGCCGAGTCAATATCGATGCCGTCGAATTTGTTGTCGTCGGTCAGGGCATCACCCGATGAAATCTCGCCGTAGTTGAGGATTGTGGCGTTGGAACCGGTTTTCATGCCGTCACTGAATTCGCCGCGGATCAGCCCACCCTCGCGGTTGATAAGGGTGGTCTGGACACCCTCGCTGCGCAGCGAGTCGAGGTCGATGGCCTGGCCACTGCCGGTCGAGCGCACAGTGCCACTGTTGTCGATCAACACACTGCCACTGGTGAAATTGGTGTCGATTCGCAAAGCATCGTTACTGCCCTGAATCGTCGCGCCGCTGCGATTGATAATGCTGTAGTTGCGTTCACCACGGGTACTGCCGCTGGTATCGATGGCTCGCCCGCCTGTCGAGATCAAGCTGCCGGCGTTGTCGATGACGACACCTGAGCCGCGGGTGTCGTCTTTCAGAGTGACCGCCACCTTGGTGGAGGTCAGGCTGCCGCTGGGCGTCAACGTCAGGGTGTCGTTGCCATTGAGGGTCAGGCTGTCGGTGCTGGCGGTGCTGAGGAGGGCCGCTTTGGCAAACGCCACAGGGGATAAACAGCTGGTACTCAGCAGTGCAAGGGTGAGCGCAAGACGCTGGGGTGAGGCGGGCATGACGAACGACCTTTTTTGTAATAATAAGGTCGTCATGTATAGCGAACAGGTTTTACAAAATGATGTATCCGAATACCACCAGAACCTCTGTATCGTGTCGGCCATTGTAAGAAATTTCGCTTTTACTCGGCGCTTCCAGATTCTGTCGAAGTGCCCCCTTATCGAAGTGGTTCAGCTCACCCATGGAAACAGTACGTGCCCGTCTTGCCGGCCTGATTGAATTTGTTAAACAGACCGCGCTGATGCAAAAGCGGCCGGCGTTAACCCTTAGCCAACACAGCGCCTTCAGTGCCAGCGAAGAAAAATTGCGGGCGTTGCCCGGGGTCAGCCTGGATCTGCACAACGGCGAGGAAGACGAAGTCTGGCTGCAGCTCGAACGTCTGCATGAGCGCAAGCCACCGGCGCCCCTCAGCCCGCTGCTGGGGTTGTGGATCGAACTCAAGGGCACGCCGCAGACCGAACCGGCACTCAAGGTCCGCCTGGCACGGGAGGTCCTGATCAACAGCACGGCGATCTCCGAGGACGAACGCTCGCGCTTGATGCCTGTAGCCCTGCAGATCGGGGAAGACGTCGCTGTCGAAGAGTGGGTCAATCTGGAAGACTGCCTGGATGCTGGCGAGATCCGTGCGCAATTCAAGTCTTACAGCCAAACGGCCTGGCGCCTGTGGGCCGCTGAGGAAAAACAGCGGCGCAAAAGCATCGAACTGTATGCCGAGCTTTTTATGCTGGTTCAACAGATGCAGGGCAACCTGGGGGATGCGCAGCTGGAACTGGTGTGGGGCCTGGGGGTTTCGACGTGGGAACATCCCGTGGTCGGTGTCATCCATTACCCGTTAATTAGCCAGTTGGTGGAGATCGCCATCAACCCCGACAGCATGGCCATTGAAGTGCGTCCGCGCGCTGCCGAGCCACGCCTGGAAGTGGATGCCTATGTGGCGGCCGATATTGCCGGTGTCGGGCCGCTGGCAACCCTGGCCAAGGATTTTTTCCAACAGGATCAGGCCGGCATCAGCCCGTTCAACGCCGCCAGCTACGAGCCGGTGATTCGTTCAGCATCGACCCTGCTCGATGCCCATGGTCAGTTTTTGCCGGTGACGCTGGCCGAGGGTGATCGATCCGTCCCCAAGGCTGCCGAGTTCTTGTGTGTCACCGATACCTGGTGCCTGTTTGCCCGCGCCCGCGACAGCAATATGTTTATTGAAGACCTGGGTCGCTTTGAAGCCGGGATCGAGGAGGCCGGTGAGCTGCCGGCGGCCTTGCGGGCCATTCTCACCGAACCGTCCAGTGTGCTGGAAGATGTGGTCCTGCCACCGTTTCGTGGTTTGTCCTACGTCAGCGGTACCCAGGGGGATGATGCGCCGGCGGCAAAAGCGCAGGAGCTGTATTTCCCCAAACCGTACAACGATGAGCAGGTGCAAATCATCCAGCTGCTGCAAGTGCACGATGGCGTTGTGGTGCAGGGCCCGCCCGGTACGGGCAAGACCCATACCATCGCCAACGTCATCAGCCATTACCTGGCCAATGGCAAGCGGGTGCTGGTGACGTCGATGAAAGACCCGGCCCTGGCGGTGCTGCAGGAAAAACTCCCGGAAGCCATACGTCCGCTGGCAATCAGTTTGTTGAGCAGTGAAGCGGACGGCATGAAGCAGTTCGAGTTTGCCATTCAAAAGATCTCAGCTGAAGTACAGCGCATCGATCGTGCGCTGTATAAGCGCGAAATCGGCCAGATTGACGACGAAATCAACACCCTTCATGGTCAGATGGCCGGCGTTGATCGTGAGATCACTCATTGGGCCGAGCGTAATCTGTCGGACCTGGAGATCGACGGTGAGCGCCTGAGCCCTACCCATGCGGCCTTGCAGGTTGCGGCGGCCCAAGATGAAATCAGCGGTTTTACCGACCGGATCGGCGTGGACGAAGCGTATCGTCCGCGCTTTACGTTGCAAGACATCATCGCCTTGCGCGAAGCCCGGCTTGAACTCAAGGACTCACTGGCCTACCTGGGCCAGAAACTGCCGCAGCTGGCTGACTTCCCGGACGCGCAGACACTGATTCAGGTGCATCAGGATCTGGCTCAGGAAAGCCAGCTGCAGCTCAAGGAAAGCACCGGCGAAGTGCCGCGCCTGCTGGATAACAGTGCCGAAACCCTGGAGCAGGCCCAGGCGCTGGTCGAGCATTTGGGCCAACTGCAAACCCTGCGCACACAGATCAGCACCTCGGCCCACAGCTGGGCCGCGCCCATGCAGGCTTGTCTGATGCGTGGTGGCAACGATGATGTGCTGGCGCTGTTTGCCAGCCTCAAGGGCGAGATCGAAGACGCGCTGGCAGGGCGCAAGGCCTTTGTGGCACGACCGGTAAGCCTGTCGTTCGAGTTGCATGCGCAACCCGAGGTGGTAGCAGCTATCGATAACATGGCCCAGGGGCGACGCCCGTTCGGCTTGTCCGGCCTGCTTGGCAAGGGCACGCAAAAACAGTTGCTGGACACCATTGTGGTGTTGGGCAGCAAGCCGCAAAGCGACCAGGACTGGCAGCATGTGCAAGCCTTTGTGCACTTCCAGCAACACAGCCGTACCTTGCTGCTGCGCTGGAATGCGCTGGCCGCCGAAATACCCTTGCCGACGCTGGAAACCGACGCCGAACAACTGATGGCAGCGGCCCGGGCGATCGAGCAGTTCGATGCCATTGTGCTCACAGAGCAGGGCGAAGCCCGTGCCCACCGCGAACTCAAGCAGCTGCTCCCGGACTGGGCCGAGGTTAGCCAGTTGCGCAGCAACGCATCGGTATTGGCCGAGGCCGAAAGCATCCTGCGACACTACCTGATACGCCATCGCCTGGCGGCCACCTGGGCCATCAAGGAAACCTTCAACAAAGCCCTGGCCGGGTGTGGTGGCGATATCAGTGAGCAGTTGCAAGGCTTTCTGGATTTGAGCCTTGGTCAGCCTCAGGTTGATACCGCCTTACTGCAAACCCGGTGGTCCGCGCTGATGGACGAGTTGCGCCGGGTGATGGCCCTGGCCAGTGCCCTTGAGACCGTACAGCGGGTAACCGACCTGATCGCGCAAAGCGGCGGCCTGCTCTGGGCCGCCCGTTTGCGTGAAGAGCCGGTCGTCGGGCCGGTCGACGGCCTGCTCCCGGACAACTGCCTGGATGTGTGGCGCCTGAGCCGTCTGGCCCGCTACCTCGAAAGCATCGACGGACGCGAAGACCTCAAGCGATTGTTCAAGTTACGCGGTGAGCTGGAGCTGAGTCTGTCGCGTCTTTATCAGGATGCGGTGGTCAAACGAACCTGGCTGCGGCTGTCGGAAAACGCCACGCCGAGTGTCAGGGCAGCCCTTGAGCTGTACCGCACCGCAATCCGCAAGATCGGCAAGGGCACCGGCGTACGCGCCGGGCGTTATCGTCAGGATGCGCGACTGGCGGCCGATGTGGCGATCTCGGCCATCCCGTGCTGGATCATGCCGCATTACCGCATTTGCGAAAGCCTGCCCGCGCAGTACGGTGCCTTTGACCTGGTGATTATCGACGAAGCGTCGCAGTCGGATCTCAGTGCATTGCCGGCGTTGCTGCGGGCGAAAAAAGTGCTGGTGGTGGGCGATGACAAACAAGTATCGCCCGATGGTATCGGCATGGAAGAAGAGCGCGTGCAGAACATGATGGCGCGCTTTCTGGGCAATCAGGTGGGCCTGTATCGGCCCTTGATGTCGCCCGAGCGTTCGCTGTATGACCTGTTCAAAGTGGTATTTGCCAAGAGCGGCACCATGCTGCGCGAGCATTTTCGCTGTGTGGCGCCGATCATCGAATACTCCAAGCGAGAGTTCTACAACCACGAACTCAAACCGCTGCGCCTGCCGTTGATGACTGAGCGTCTTGACCCGCCGCTGGTGGATCTGCTGGTGATGGACGGGGAGAAGAAAGGCAAGTTCAACCTTGGCGAAGCCCAGGTGATCGTCGAGGAAATTCGCCGCCTGATCGCCCTGCCGCAGATCACTGGACGCAGCATCGGCGTGGTCTCGCTGCTGGGCGCCGAGCAAGCGCAAAAGATCATGCAGATGCTGACCAAGGAGCTGGGTGAAGAGGCTATTACCCAGTTCCAGATCAGCTGTGGCGATGCCCGCACGTTCCAGGGCAAGGAGCGCGACATCATGTTCCTGAGCATGGTGGCCTCTCCCGGCGATTGCTTTGCCAACAGCCGCGACTCGATAGCCCAGCGCTTCAACGTGGCCGCTTCGCGGGCACGGGATCGCATGTACCTGGTGCGCAGTGTCGAGCTGACCGACCTCAGCCCTGTGGACAGTTTGCGCCGCGGCCTGATTGAGCACTTTGAAACCCCTTTTACCCAGGATGCTGCGCAGGTCAGTGATCTGCGCGAGTTGTGCGAATCCGGCTTCGAGCAGGAGATGTACGATGAGCTGACCCAGCGTGGCTATCGGGTGATTCCGCAGGTGGGCGTTGGCGCGTATCGCATCGACATGGTGGTCGAGGGCGACAACGACAGTCGCCTGGCCATCGAATGTGACGGCGACCGCTTCCACGGCCCGGACCGCTGGGACAGCGACATGCGTCGCCAGCGTATTCTGGAGCGGGCGGGCTGGCGTTTCTGGCGTTGCTTTGCATCGGCTTTTACCCTTGATCGTCAGCAGATCATTGATGATTTGCTGGCTACCTTGAAGGCAATGAACATCGAGCCTGCCAGCGGCGAAGGCGCGGCGCCGAGCATTCATGTCGAGCGCCGTCGGGTATATGGCTTTGAACGCGCAGGAACAGTCACCGAGGAGGGCCGTGTGCGGGCCCATGATAACCGTCCGGCCAAAGATCCGTTTTTGTTCTGGGTACCGGACGACACATTGGCCGTGAGCGATGTCGAGGCTGAGCAGTCTTTGCCACTGACCGTCTGATGGTCGCCGGGGAACAGTAGGCGCGAACCTGCTCGCGATACCGTGACCCGGCCAGCCAGACCGCAGCGCCTGTATTACAGGCAGGCCACCCCCTTGGGGTTTTGCGTTGTCATGTGTCAGCAGGTGATCGTACAACCACCTTGAGCTATGATGCGTCCCTACGGGGGCGCGATTTCGCAGTGTTCAGGTCGGCCAAGGCGATAGATCAGCTGCTTTAATCATCAATGCTTCCGATCCTTTTGATTTCGAGAAAAATGTTCACCATGGAAAACCACAACGACGTACCCCGCCTCCCTCGCAAGCGCCGCAGCCTGGCGCAAGAGTTGGTGACGGTGCTGTCCGAGCAGATCCGCGACGGCATGCTCAAGCGCGGCGACAAGTTGCCCACCGAGTCGGCGATCATGGAAGCCCATGGTGTTAGCCGTACGGTGGTGCGCGAGGCCATTTCCCGACTGCAGGCCGCAGGGCAAGTCGAGACGCGACACGGCATCGGCACCTTTGTGCTGGATACACCGAGCCCGAGCGGTTTTCGCATCGATCCGGCAACTGTCGTCACATTGCGCGATGTGCTGGCGATTCTTGAGTTGCGCATCAGCCTGGAGGTTGAATCTGCAGGGCTGGCGGCGCAGCGTCGCAGTGCCGAACAACTGGCCGCAATGCGCGCGGCGCTGGATGCCCTGAATGAAAACACCGCGCGTAACGGTGATGCCGTGGCCTCGGATTTTCAGTTCCATTTGCAGATTGCACTGTCGACCGGCAACCGCTACTTCACGGACATCATGACTCACCTGGGCACCAGCATTATCCCGCGAACCCGGCTCAATTCGGCGCGTCTGGCCCATGATGACCAGCAGCAGTACATGGACCGCCTGAACCGTGAACACGAAGAAATCTACCAGGCTATTGCCCGTCAGGATTCGGAAGCGGCCCGCGCTGCCATGCGCCTGCACCTGACCAACAGCCGCGAGCGCCTGCGCCATGCCCATGAAGAGGCAGAGGCGCAGCGCGGGTAGGGCGTCCTCCACCTGTGGGAGCGGGCTTGGCCGCGATCGTATCGACGCGGATTGCCTGACAGAACGCGGCGCTTGCATGGCGAGCAAGCCCCTCCCACCGGGTATTGCTGCGTAAGATGAGCTGTTCTACGACAACCTGTCACTTACCAAAAATTAAATTTCACTTTCACCACACTCCACCAAAGCCCGTACTAGACGGGCTTTTTTGTTTTTATCGAAACTGATTCGCCCCAGGGCAGCCACGATTTCAAGAAATGAGATTGACGTTCGTTTTTTAAGTTGTACGATGACGTACGACGCAACGAATCGCTAACGTATTTCTCATCACAATGTGCTCCCAGGGTGTTCGAATAATGAATCCACAAGAACTGAAGTCCATCCTCTCTTCCGGTCTGTTGTCCTTTCCGATAACCGACTTCAATGCTCAAGGTGATTTCCACCCTGAGGGTTACATCAAACGTCTGGAATGGCTGGCTCCGTACGGCGCTTCGGCCCTGTTTGCCGCTGGCGGCACGGGTGAGTTCTTCTCCCTGGCAGCCAGCGAATATTCGCAAGTGATCAAAACCGCAGTCGATACCTGCGCTACCAGCGTGCCGATCCTGGCCGGTGTCGGTGGTTCGACCCGCCAGGCCATCGAATACGCTCAAGAAGCCGAGCGCCTGGGCGCCAAAGGCCTGCTGCTGTTACCGCATTACCTGACTGAAGCCAGCCAGGACGGCGTTGCCGCCCACGTTGAGGCTGTGTGCAAGTCGGTAAACATCGGCGTGATCGTCTACAACCGCAACGTTTGCCGTCTGACCGCACCGCTGCTGGAACGTCTGGCCGAGCGCTGCCCCAACCTGATCGGCTACAAGGATGGCCTGGGCGATATCGAATTGATGGTGTCGATCCGTCGCCGCCTGGGTGATCGCTTCAGCTATCTGGGCGGCTTGCCGACGGCCGAAGTGTACGCCGCTGCCTACAAGGCACTGGGCGTACCGGTTTACTCCTCGGCGGTGTTCAACTTTATCCCGAAAACCGCGATGGAGTTCTACCGTGCGGTGGCCCGTGACGATCACGGCACGATCGGCAAGATCATCGATGAGTTCTTCCTGCCGTACCTGGACATCCGCAACCGCAAAGCCGGCTACGCGGTCAGCATCGTCAAGGCCGGGGCCACCATTTCCGGTTACGGCGCAGGCCCGGTGCGTACCCCGCTGACCGATCTGCTGCCGGACGAGTACGAGGCACTGGCAGCCTTGATCGACAAGCAAGGCCCGCAGTAAGCAATGACCAAGGCCGCTGAGTAATCAGCGGCTTTTTACGTAAAGGAATACGATCGGTGGCTCACGCAGCTCCCACATAAGTTCCACCCGTCAGCTACAGCCAAAACAGATTAACCCGCACATAAAAATAATCAGTGGGAGTAGTACTACATGCAAGCGACCAAGCCGACGCATGTCCGTTATTTGATTTTGCTCATGCTTTTTCTGGTGACCACGATCAATTATGCCGACCGTGCCACTATCGCCATCGCAGGTTCCAGCCTGCAAAAAGACCTCGGCATCGACGCCGTGACCCTGGGCTATATCTTCTCCGCATTTGGCTGGGCCTATGTGGCCGGGCAAATCCCCGGTGGCTGGTTGCTCGACCGGTTCGGCTCGAAAAAAATCTATGCCCTGAGCATCTTTACCTGGTCCCTGTTCACCGTGCTGCAAGGCTTTGTCGGTGAGTTCGGCATGTCCACGGCCGTGGTGGCGCTCTTCATGCTGCGTTTTCTGGTGGGGTTGGCCGAAGCGCCGTCCTTTCCCGGCAACGCCCGCATCGTGGCCGCCTGGTTCCCCACCGCCGAACGTGGCACGGCCTCAGCTATTTTCAACTCGGCGCAATACTTTGCCACCGTGCTGTTTGCACCGTTGATGGGCTGGATCGTGTATTCCTACGGCTGGGAGCACGTCTTTATTGTGATGGGTGTGTTCGGCATCGTCTTCTCGGGCATCTGGCTCAAAGTGATCTACAGCCCGCGTGAGCACCCGCGCATCAACGAAGCGGAGTTCAAACACATCGCCGACAACGGCGGCATGGTCGACATGGACCAGAAAGGCAAAAAGGCCGACGGCCCCAAGTGGTACTACATACGCCAACTGCTGACCAATCGCATGATGCTCGGCGTTTACCTGGGTCAGTACTGCATTAATGGCATCACTTATTTCTTTCTGACCTGGTTCCCGGTGTACCTGGTGCAGGATCGCGGCATGACCATCCTCAAGGCCGGCTTTATTGCCTCACTGCCGGCGGTCTGCGGGTTTATCGGCGGCGTGCTGGGCGGGGTCATTTCCGATTACCTGCTGCGCAAGGGCCACTCCCTGACCTTCGCCCGCAAGGCGCCGATCATCGCCGGCCTGCTGGTATCGAGCAGTATCGTGGCCTGCAACTATGTGGACATTGAATGGATGGTGGTGGGCTTTATGGCCCTGGCCTTCTTCGGCAAGGGCGTGGGCGCACTGGGCTGGGCCGTGGTTTCCGACACCTCGCCCAAGCAGATCGCCGGCTTGAGCGGCGGCCTGTTCAATACCTTCGGTAACATCGCCTCCATCACTACCCCGATCGTCATTGGCTACATCATCAGTGCCACCGGCTCGTTCAAATGGGCGCTGGTGTTTGTCGGTTGCAACGCACTGGTGGCGGTCTTCAGCTATCTGGTGATCGTCGGCCCGATCAAGCGTGTGGTACTTAAAGAACCACCGACCAGCGACCCGAAAATCGCTGACATTTTACCTGTCCATAGTTGAGGAGCGGCGTCATGACGTTGATTGAACATTCCGACTCACCGCGCTCGATCCGCCTGCACCCGCGGGATAATGTCGCGGTGGTGGTCAACGACCAGGGCGTACCGGCGGGTACTGTGTTTGCCGACGGGCTGGTGACGGTGGATTTTGTCCCCCAGAGCCACAAGGTCACGCTGGCGGCTATTGCCGAAGGTGGCGAGGTGATCCGCTACGGTCAGGTGATCGGCTATGCCCTGCAAGCCATTGCGCGGGGCAGTTGGGTCAATGAGGACCAACTGCGCATGCCCACCGCACCGCCGCTCGATAGCCTGCCACTGGCCACCGATGTTCCCGCACCGCAAATGCCACTTGAGGGCTTCACCTTCGAGGGTTATCGCAACGCCGATGGCACGGTCGGGACGCGCAATATCCTCGGCATCACCACCACCGTGCAGTGTGTGACCGGCGTGCTGGACCATGCGGTCAAGCGTATCAAGGACGAGTTGTTGCCCCGTTACCCGCATGTCGATGATGTGGTGGCCCTGACCCACAGCTACGGCTGCGGCGTGGCGATCAGCGCCACCGACGCCTATATCCCGATCCGTACCGTGCGCAACCTGGCGCGCAACCCCAACCTGGGTGGCGAAGCGCTGGTGATCAGTCTGGGCTGCGAAAAGCTCCAGGCCGGCCAGGTGATGCACGAAAACGACAGCTCAGTGGACTTGAGCGAGCCGTGGTTGTACCGCTTGCAGGACTCCAGCCACGGCTTTACCGAAATGATCGAACAGATCATGGCGCTGGCCGAAGTGCGGTTGAAAAAACTCGATCAGCGTCGCCGCGAAACCGTACCGGCGTCCGAGCTGATTTTGGGCATGCAGTGCGGTGGCAGCGATGCGTTCTCCGGCATCACCGCCAACCCGGCACTGGGTTATGCCTCTGACCTGTTGCTGCGGGCGGGGGCGACGGTGCTGTTTTCCGAAGTCACCGAGGTGCGTGACGCCATCTATTTGCTGACCTCTCGCGCCGAAACCGAAACCGTTGCCCGGGAACTGGTGCGCGAAATGGACTGGTACGACCGTTACCTGGCCAAGGGTGAGGCGGATCGCAGCGCCAATACCACGCCGGGGAACAAGAAAGGCGGGTTGTCGAATATTGTCGAAAAGTCCCTGGGTTCCATCGTCAAATCCGGCAGCAGCGCGATCAATGGCGTGCTGGGGCCCGGCGAACGGGTCAAGGGCAAGGGCCTGATTTTTTGTGCCACGCCTGCCAGCGATTTTGTCTGCGGTACTTTGCAACTGGCCGCCGGTATGAACCTGCACGTATTCACCACAGGTCGCGGCACGCCGTATGGGTTGGCGATGGCACCGGTGGTGAAAGTCTCGACCCGTACTGAGCTGGCCCGACGCTGGCCGGACCTGATCGATATCGACGCCGGGCGCATCGCCACCGGGCGCGCGAGCATCGAGGAACTGGGCTGGGAGCTGTTCCATTACTACCTGGACGTGGCCAGCGGTAAACAACACACCTGGGCCGAGCAGCACAAATTGCACAACGACATCACCCTGTTCAATCCGGCGCCGATCACCTAGAGCAGTGAGGTGCCCCCGAACCCCGTAGATACCTTCCAGTGGGAGCGAGCCTGCTCGCGAAGGTCGTTCGCGAGCCTGTCTCTTATACACATCT
>NZ_JASJWL010000030.1:0-57448 GCF_035019225.1 Pseudomonas sp. CCC4.1
GCCTAGAATCGAGTCAAATCCCTCGATGACGGTGTGCCATGTTTGATTTGAATGCCCTTCGCCTTGCAGCCCATACCGTGCACCAGACCCTGGCGCCCACACCGCAACTGGCCTGGCCTTTGCTGACCGAACGCATGGGTTGCACGGTATGGGTCAAGCATGAAAACCACACGCCCACCGGTGCCTTCAAAGTGCGCGGCGGCCTGTTGTATGTGCAGGGTTTGCTGGCCCGCGAACCGGGCACCAAAGGCCTGGTCACAGCCACACGCGGCAATCACGGCCAGAGCCTCGCACTGGCAGCGCGCAGCGTAGGCCTTCCAATCCGGATCGTGGTGCCGGAAGGCAACTCGGTGGAAAAGAATGCCGCCATGCGTGCCCTCGGCGCTACCGTGATTGAATGCGGCAAGGATTTTGACGAGGCCCGCACCCATGCGGCGGTGCTGGCACACACTTATAAATTGCACCTGGTCCCCGCCTTCCATCCCGACCTGATTCGCGGCGTGGCCACTTATGCGCTGGAGTTGCTAGAAGCAGTGGAAGAACTGGACACAGTGTATGTCCCCATCGGCATGGGCTCGGGCATTTGCGGGCTGATCCAGGCCCGCGACTTGCTGGGCCTGAAGACCGAGATTGTCGGTGTGGTGTCCGCGCACGCCGATGCTTATGCGCAAAGTGTCGAGCAGGGCCGTGTGGTCTGCACCGAGTCGGCCCACACGTTTGCTGACGGGCTGGCTTGTCGCCAACCGCTGCCCGAGGCGCTGGAAATTATTGCCAAGGGCGCGGCGCGGGTGATTCGGGTGTCCGACCAGCAGATCGCCCATGCGATTCGGGTCTACCATGAAACCACCCATAACACCGCTGAAGGCGCAGGCGCCGCCGCGCTGGCCGGCCTGATCAGCGAGCGCTCAAGGCAAAAAGGGCGCCGGGTTGCACTGATCCTGAGCGGCGCCAACATTGACCGCCTGCTGTATGCCGCCATTCTGGCCAACAGCGCTGACGCATGACCTAAAGGAGTGTGTATGCAGTACCTGATTCGCCGCGCCACACCGGGCGATGCCCAGGCCATCAGCAAGGTGGTGATTGCCGCCTTGCGCGAATCCAATGCCCGGGACTATTCCCCCGAGGTGATCACCCGGATCGGGCAGAACTTCTGCCCGGCCTCGATTCTGAAATTGATGCAGCAGCGCCAGATGTACGTGGCCGTACACGAACACCATGTAGTGGGAACTGCCAGCCTGGATCACGCGGTGGTGCGCAGTGTGTTCGTCAATCCGGGCCATCAGGGCCGAGGCATAGGCCAGGAATTGATGGCACGCATCAAGGAGGCGGCCATTGTTGCGCAGATTCAAGAGCTGCGGGTACCCTCCTCGCTTACGGCCGAGTCCTTCTACGCGCAACTGGGCTTTGCGAAAGTACGCGACGAGTTCCATGGGGACGAGCGCACCGTGATCATGGCCCTGCGTCTGGACGACTAAATCCCGGGGCAGCTATGCTGAGCCTGATGACTTCTTCTGCGTCGCTGCGCTCACCCTGCCCACCCGGCGCCTGCATCTGCGAGCGGGAGCAACTGTTGGCGACACCTGGCACCGACCTGCGCATCCTCAACCTCACGCGTCAGGCCGAGAAAGTGCTGATCGAGCGGCTGGAAAACCTGAAAAGCTTCGACGATCTTGAACATATGCAGCGCCGCATGCACGAGCAACTGGGCATTGAAGTACTGATCGACCCCGGCGTCACAGAAGTGCGTACCATGCGAGGCATTGCGATACACCTCGCCGAGCAACCGGGCCTGTGCCGAAAAACCCGACAGGCAATCCCGGCCGCCATCCGCCGGGCGCTGGAGAAACGACCTGAAATTGCCTGGAAACTGCTGGATGGTCACGGCTTGTTTAGCGACCCCTGAATCGGCTCTGAACAAGGGCTTTAACCCCGGAAAAGGTCATATTTTGCGGCATATGAACAAATTCGCTTGCCATAACCCGAATCTCTGCCCTATAAGCGCGTCTTTTAAATTAACTGAGTCATACCAATGAGTGCCGGATTCACCGAGGACGACATGCGCAGAGCGCTCGGCCTTGATCTGCCTGCTGCCCCGGTTCAACCTGAAGTTGAACCGGCTCCTGCCAAAACCATCCCTGCTCCGAAAAAAGCTGCGGCACCTGCCAAAGCGCCATCACCTGTGCCGAAAAAGCGCAGCGGGCCTGTCCTGCGCGTCACCATGCGGGTGACCAAGGTGTTTGACGGCGATGAAAGCCTGTTTGTCCATGACTCCAAGGATTTGAGCCGATTCAACGCCGAGCAAGAGGCGAAAAAAGCCCTGGCCAAGGCTGGCTTTAAATACTTTGAACTCGAGTCTATTGTTTCGGTGGACTGAGTCTGCCGCAGACCGCCCGTTTTGCCGCCACACCAAGGAGCCCGAACATGCAATCGCAACCCCTGAACGCCAGCGACTTTGACGTGATCGAAAACACGCTGCTCAAATACGGCGACGATCACTCCGTGCTCAACCCTTCGGAGCTCGACGGTTATTTCACCGCACTGGTTTCAAGCCCGACTCAGGTCGATATCGCCGACTGGTTCCCGGCAATCTGGGGCGGTCAGAACCCGGCCTGGGAAAACCCTGAGGAAGCCAAACAGTTCATCGAACTGAGCGTTCGCCATATCAATACCCTGGCCCGGCAACTGGCTGAGGACAGCAGCGCATTTGTTCCGCGTTTCGAGCAGACCGAACATCTGGGCCAGGATGTAACCCTGGCGGAAGAGTGGTGTTTTGGTTACACCCGTGCGGTGGCCATCAGCAACTGGCCAGCACTTCCGGCGCCGCAAGCACGCTTGCTCCAGGCCATCGCCGACTGCGCCGAGCAGGACAACTTCGAACTGCCCGACGACCTCGACGTTGCCGCCCACCAGCAAAGCGTTGCCGCCATTGCCCCTGCGGCCCGGGCGCTGCATGACTTCTGGTTGAGCCAGCGCTGACCTCGGCGAAGCTGATTTTGATTTTGTAGCAGCTGCCGAAGGCTGCGTCCGGCGGCGAAGCCGCCGTAAAATCAGCCACCGCGATTATCCAGATAAACCTTGCACTGCGCATTTACGATCGCTTCGCAATCGGACGCAGCCTTCGGCAGCTGCTACGAATTGTGCTGCGGCACACTATAGAAACCATCCCCATGACCACCCTCAGCCATTTCGATTCCCCGGTCAGCGAACCGATCAACAGCCAGATCCTGCAGCTCGTGGTCGATCACCTGAGCGATATCAGTGCGATGGAAATCGCCCCGAGCAATCTGCTGTACAGCATTTATCAGTACGCCATCGGCTTTGAAGTGCATCTGTACCTGCAGGCACTCGACGGCACCAAAGGCATTGCGATCGAGCTGATTGTCGCCACCGATGCCCAGGACCCGGAAAAAGTAACGGGCTTCGCCTTGTACCTGCCTTTCAAGGACGACCCCCAGGCCTGCGGCATTGCCTATATGGCCGAGCTGGCCAGCCACCGCCATCTGGGGGTGACCCGTTCGATGCTCGAGGAAGTCGTGCGCCGCTACCCTCACACCGAGCTGACTTGCAGTGTGACCAAGGTTGCGGAATTCGAGGCAATGGGGCTGCAAGTCATCGGTACCCGCGGACCGCAAGTGCTGATGAACACCCGTGACCATAGCAGCGACGGCCTGATGGCCGTGCTCGACGTCGCCGCGATCTACCAGTCCACCGAAGTGCGCCAGATCCATACCTACCTGCTGCAACGCAACGGCAAAAAGGCCATGCTCGACGCCGAGAAGAAACGTGATCGCCAGATCGATCAACTGACCGCCCGGGCCAAAGCCTTTGTGGCCCTGGCAAAAGACTAAAGGGGCGAAATAACGCATCATGGTTGCACTCCGTTAAGAGGGAACCCGTATGCGCGCTCACTTCACCCTGCCCCATCTCGGCGCCTTGACACTGAGTATGGTGTTCAGCGCTGGCGCCGTGGCCAGCGAAGAATCGCAACTGATCGACTCGATCAATGCTTACCGCAGCCAGATTCAATTGTGCGCAGGGCAGGCCTCGCAAGAGTTGCCGCCACTGTCGGCCGACACCCGCCTGGTGCTGCCGGCCAGCAGTTTTGGCGATTTGCAGCAAGCCCTGGCACAGGCGGCATACCCGATGGTCAACGTACAGGCGATCAACCTGTCCGGCCCCCGTGACGCCCAGGCCGCCATGAAAGCCGTCCAGGAAAGCTTTTGCCGCGTGGTGCTGGACCCGCAATTTGTCGATATCGGCGTCAGCCACGACCAGCGTGACTGGCGCATCGTTCTGGCCCGTCCGCTGCTGGCGGCACGCCTGGGAGACTGGCAGGCCGAAGGCCAGAAGGTCCTCGAGATGCTCAACAGCGCCCGTAACCAACCCCGCCAATGCGGCACCCAGGCCTTCGGCCCTGCCGCGCCCCTGACCTGGAACACCACCCTGGCTAGCGCTGCCGAGAGTCATTCACGGGACATGGCCAACAATAACTACTTCGATCACAAGGGCCGCGATGGCAGCACCCCGGGGGATCGCGCTGAACTGGCGGGCTATATCGCGCAGCAGATCGTTGAAAATATCGCCGCCGGGCAGGACACCACGCGCAAGCTGGTCGACGGCTGGCTGGCCAGCCCTGGTCATTGCGCCAACGTGATGAATCCGGGGTTTCGCGAGCTGGGCGCAGCCTACGCGGTAGACCCAAAAAGTGATGCAGGGATTTACTGGACGGCCCTGTTCGGGACGCAGTGAGGTATTGCGAAGGGGTTGAGCGAGGCGGTAACGCGAGATAAAGCAGCCCCACCCGAGCAGCGTCGGGTGGGGCCGTTTTTTTACAGCGCCATGTCAGCCGCTGGGTTGCTTGGAGCAGGCTTTGCCGGCTCCGTAGCAGGCGTTGCAGTGTGAGTTGCCGCCGGGATCGCCGGTGGTGGAGTCAATTGCAGGACTTCAGCCGTGTAGGCCCACTCTTGGGCAACGCGATCAGGATCGCCGTTCAGCTTGGTGCCATAGCTCGGCACGATCTGGTGCAGCTTCGCTTGCCACTCCGGTGTTGCAACCTTGTCCTTGAACACGGTTTCAAGCACGGTCAGCATGATCGGTGCAGCCGTGGAGGCACCCGGGGATGCGCCCAGCAGACCGGCGATGCTGCCATCTTTGGCGCTGACAATCTCGGTACCGAGTTTCAGCACGCCGCCCTTCTCTTCGTCACGCTTGATGATCTGCACGCGCTGACCGGCCTGCCACAGGCGCCAGTCTTCGGACTTGGCGTTCGGGAAGTACTCTTTCAACGCATTGAAGCGGTCTTCGTCCGACAGCATCAGCTGGCCGGCCAGGTATTCAACCAGTGGGTACTGTTCGATACCCACTTTGGTCATTGGCCAGATGTTGTGCGGGGTGGTGCTGGTCAGCAGGTCGAAGTACGAACCTTCTTTCAGGAACTTGGTCGAGAAAGTCGCGAACGGGCCAAACAGGATAACGCGCTTGCCATCCAGCACGCGGGTGTCCAGGTGCGGAACCGACATCGGTGGCGCACCAACCGAAGCCTTGCCGTAGGCCTTGGCCAGATGCTGCTCGGCAACAGTCGGGTTATCGGTTACCAGGAACGAGCCGCCAACCGGGAAGCCTGCGTATTCCTTGGCTTCAGGAATGCCGGACTTCTGCAGCAGGTGCAGGGCACCGCCGCCAGCGCCGATAAAGACGAACTTGGCGTCAGTTTCGGTTTTGCTGCCATCTTTCAGGTTTTTGTACACCACGCGCCACGAACCATCTTCATTGCGCTTGATGTCTTCAACTTCGCTCGACAGTTTCAGCGAGAAGTTAGGCTTGGTTTGCAGGTAAGCCGCGAACTGGCGTGTGATTTCGCCGAAGTTCACGTCAGTACCGATCGGAGACCAGGTGGCCGCGACTTTCTGGTTGGGATCGCGCCCTTCCATCATCAGCGGAACCCACTTCTTGATCTGCACCGGGTCTTCGGAGTACTGCATGCCCGCGAACAGAGGGCTGGCCTGCAGGGCTTCATAGCGCTTTTTCAAGAACTTGATGTTGTCATCGCCCCACACAAAACTCATGTGCGGCGTGGAGTTGATAAACGAGCGCGGATCTTTCAGTACGCCGTTCTTGACCTGCCACGACCAGAACTGACGCGATACCTGGAAAGCCTCATTGATTTCAATGGCCTTCGGGATTTCAACGTTGCCGTTCTTGTCTTCCGGCGTGTAGTTCAGCTCAGCCAGGGCGGAGTGACCGGTACCTGCGTTGTTCCAGCCGTTGGAGCTTTCCAGGGCAACGCCATCGAGACGTTCAATCATCTCCATGGACATGCCGGGTTCCAGCTCGTTGAGCCATACACCCAGAGTAGCGCTCATGATGCCGCCGCCGATCAGCAGTACATCCACGTGTTTAGGTTCTGCCGCATGCACGGAGGTAATCCCCATGGTCAGCGCCAGGCCCAGTAGCCCCTTGTTCATTTTTTTTAACATGTTGTAGTACCTAAGATAAAACGCCATCTGCCCGGCACTCGGTGCCTGAATTTGCCTGACCCACTACAGACGGTCACCTGCAATCGAGCCAGCTTCAAGCCCCGAACGGGCAGACATATAAGGCCTGTGCACGTTACAGACCTCACTTCATGTACCTTGGGCGCTGATCTCTTGTTGGTCTTGGCTTCAGCTACTTGGGTAACATTTTGGGTACAGCGGATGTGACTCCCTTGATGTCCGGCCTGCTCGCGGCTCCTTCCGGGGAACCTGCGTGGGCATGACGCTCCAGGGCGGCCAGCCGACTTACCGCGACATTCTACCTCAGGTGGCACTCTGGGCGAAGCAGCAGTAGCCAAGCCCCGCGCTCAGGTATAATCGTGCCTTTGCCCCGCCTATCAACAGGATTCACCCATGTCTTTAAGCAAACGCACCCAGGCACAGATCGAACGTCGCCTGATCACCTCCCTGACCGAGGCCTGCGAAACGGCCAAATCACAGATCCCGGGGTTTGCCTGGTTGACCCATGTTGTTGACTACGAGGCTTTCCCGGCCAGCCTGAAGGTGGTCTGGGTGTTCGATACGCAAGCCAGCAAAGACTTCGCCCTGGCCGATGGCGAGGCGCGCTATATGGGTGAACTGACGGCCCAGGCGCTGGCGGATGCCGGCGTAAAGGTGCGTAACGGCTCGGCCCATGTATTCTTCGATTCAGAAGAAGAGTGCCAGCGCAGTTGTGGCGGCAACTGGCCCAAGCGCCTGGCGCAAAAACAGACCGGACGCAGTTGAACCGTGGCAAAAGACATTGAAAACCCGTGCATTGCAGTTTGCCATTTAAGTGGTGAGCTCTGCGTGAGCTGCGGTCGAACCCGGGAAGATATCCGCAAGTGGCGGGGCATGAAGCGCCCGGAAAAAATGGCCGCCGTGCAGCGCGCCAGCGCTCGGCTCAAGAGCCTGCGCAAGAAGAACGGCTAAGCCCGCTACGCCAGATACTTGCCGAACCAGCCCAGGGTCCTGTTCCAGGCCAGAGTAGCCGCGGTTTCATCGTAGCGAGGCGTCGAGTCGTTATGAAAGCCGTGATTCACTCCCGGGTAGATATGCGCTTCATGGACTTTACCGTTACTGTTCAACGCCTGCTCAAAAGCTGGCCAGCCGTCATTGATCCGTGTATCCAGCCCGGCGTAGTGCAGCATCAACGGTGCCTGGATACGGGCGACCTCGTCTGCACCGGGCTGGCGCCCGTAAAACGACACTGCAGCTCCCAGCTCCGGGTAGGCCACTGCCGCCGCATTGGCCACCCCGCCGCCATAGCAGAACCCGGTAATCCCAACTTTGCCGGTACTGGCATCATGCTGCATCAACCACTCCACCGCCGCGAAGAAGTCATTCATCAGCCTGGCAGGGTCGACTTTTTGCTGCAACGCCAGGCCTTGCTCATCATTGCCGGGATATCCGCCCACTGACGTCAGGCCATCGGGTGCCAGAGCGATATATCCCGCCTTGCCCAGGCGCCGGGCAACATCTTCGATGTAAGGATTCAGCCCGCGGTTCTCATGCACCACCACCACGGCCGGCAGCTTGCCCGCCCCCTTGGCTGGCCGCACCAGATAACCGCGCACCTGGCCGTTGCCCCTGGGCGATGGGTACATGATGTACTCGGCAATGATATCCGGGTCGGTAAAGGAGACCTGCTCGGCGAGTGCGTAGTCTGGGCTCAACGCCGTCAGCACCGATAACGCAGTGGTGCCCAGGGCGAATACAGCAGCACGGTCAAGAAACTCGCGACGGTTGATCTTGCCGTGGGCGTAGTAGTCATAAAGCTCAAGTAACTCAGGGGCAAAGTCTTTCGCTGTCAGACGCGTCATCTTGGCGTTTCCTTGGGCCGGTAGCGCTTAACCATAGAGCAATTTGTAGCTAAATGCGTCTCAGAACTTTTACCTTGTGCTGTGGGATACCATACCGGCCATGCCTGAAACCTGTCAGGCCAGAACCATTAACTGAAGGGGTATCAAACGGTGAGAATTGCACTTGTGCTGTTGTTGAGCGCGTTTTCCATGCTGGCCCAGGCCGCGAATATCGGTGAGCGCCTGACGCCATGGACCCTGAACGACCAGCATGACCAACCCTACACGCTGGACGAAAAAACCCGCGTGCTACTGGTGGCGCGCAACATGGACGGCTCCAAGCTGGTCAAGGCTGCGCTGGAAAACCAGGCCAAGGGCTACCTGGAAGCACGCAATGTGGTGTTTCTCGCCGATGTGCAGCGCATGCCCTCGCTGATCGGCAAATTTATCGCCATCCCGGCCATGCGTGACTACAGCTACCGTGTTGTGCTTGACCGCGACGGGGCTGTTGCCGCCCAGTACCCCGGTGCCGAAGACAAGGTACTGTGGCTGCAACTGGATAGTGGCAAACTAATGTCACAGCAAGAGTTTTCCAGCGCCGACGAATTGCGTGCGGCACTGGAAAAACTGCCGGTGCAATAATCGCGTGTAAGGGATCTGGCTAGCACTTATCGCATCGGCGGCAAACCATAAGCCGCCAGATCAAAGTCGGCCAGCTGGCGGATGATCAGGTCGGCATGCGTGTACTTGCTGTCGGCCATGGCTACATCAGGTACGGCAATCGCAGTCATGTTGGCGGCTTTGGCAGCCGTTACCCCGAAAGGCGAATCTTCGAATACCAGGCAGTGCTCGGGCGCAACACCCAGGCGCCGTGCCGCCGTCAGGAAGATATCCGGTGCAGGCTTGGCTGCCCCCACTTCAGGGTCGTCAGCGGTGACAATGGTGTCGAACAGCTCAAACCACTCACCATGCAAGGTGGTTTTGTGGGCAAAGGAATGTTGCGATGAACTGGTGCCCACGGCAATTGGCACCTTGTGGGCCTTGAGATGGCGCACCAGCGCCTCGGCACCCGGCATGCCCGTGGCTTTGGGGAAGCGTTCTTTTAGCAACGGCTCGCGGACAACCAGAAATTCCTGCGCGGTGATCGGTAATTCCAGCGCCTTGACCAGAAATTCTGCCAGGTCCAGGGCGCCACGGCCGATGATGTGCTGCTTGATGCTCCAGTCATAGGTGCGACCGTAGCGTTCGGCGATGATCTGCGTGACTTCGGTGTAAATACCCTCAGTATCCAGCAATAACCCGTCCATATCGAAAATCACGGCCTTGATCGGGCCGACAGCAGCACGCGGTGTAGTCATCACAACAAATCCGTTGGCAGGAAGGATTCAGCACCATAACACCGGGAGAAGCACAATGTGCTGCAGTCATCGCCAATCATCAACTCTCAGCTGGTGATCAGCATCCGTGATCACGGCATCACCATATACGATTGGCACACTGCGCTGCAGGGGTTGAAAGTGGGCTTATTGCCCCACTCATAAATCCAATACTAGGAGGCACGCATGCCCCAGTCCCTGCCAACCCTGTGCGGTTCGATCATGGGCTCGCCCTTTTCTCTCTCTGCGAAAATCCACAATGCGGCCTACGCGGCCCTGGGCCTGGACTACACCTTCGTCTGCTTCGGCATCGAGGACCCGGTGGCGGGCGTCGCGGCCATCCGCGCATTGGGTGTGCGCGGCATGAACGTGTCCATGCCCTACAAAACCGTGGTGATGGAGCATCTGGACGCGATCGATGAGTCCGCACTGGTCATTGGCGCGGTCAACACCATCAATAACATCGACGGCGTTCTCACCGGCTACAACACCGACTACCTCGGTGCAGTACGCGCCCTGCAGGAAGTCTGCGAACTCAACAACCAGCGCATTGCCGTGATCGGCGCCGGAGGCGCAGCGCGGGCCGTGGTCTTTGGCTGCCTGCAAGCGGCAGCCCGGGTCACGGTGTTCAACCGCAGCAGTGAACGGGGCAAGGCCCTGAGCACAGACCTGGGCGCGCACTGGGGTGGCAGTGTCGAGGCCTTCGCAGCCCGGGATTTCGACATCGTGATCAATGCCACCAGCGTGGGCTTCAAGCAGCCCGACAACAATCCGCTGGACGGGCTGCTGGCCAGCCATCTGATCGTCATGGATGTAGCCTTTATGCCCGTGCGTACCGCCTTGCTTCTGCAAGCCGCCGCGCTGGGCTGCCGCACCGTGTCCGGCACACGCATGCTGGTGCAGCAGGCCTGCCGGCAAATCGAGTTGTACACCGGCATGGAGGCCCCCATCGACATCATGGAGCAGGCCATGCTCGAGGAGATACATCGACTCAAATTGTAAGCCCCCCCTGCTGCCTATCGATAACAAGATGCCGTAAAGGCGCCTACCAGAAGGTACCAACATGACTCACGATCATGCTTCATCTGATATTGAATTGGTCCCCGAAAGCCCGGAACACAAAAAAGACCTGCACCGCGCCGCCTGGGCCTGCTCCCTGGGCAGTGCGCTGGAATACTACGACTTTGCCCTCTACACCCTGGCAGCGGCGCTGATTTTCGGGCCGCTGTTCTTTCCTGAACAAACCCGCACCATGAGCCTGATTGCCAGCTTCGGCACCTACTTCCTGGGCTTCGCGATAAGGCCATTGGGTGGTGTGCTGTTCGGCATGATCGGCGACCGCGTGGGACGCAAGTTCGTGCTCACCTCCACGGTGTTGCTGATGGGTATTTCCAGCACCCTGATCGGTGCCCTGTCCACGTTTGATCAAGTCGGCTACCTGGCCCCGGTGCTGCTGGTGGTGCTGCGTTTGCTCCAGGGCCTCGGTGCAGGTGCCGAACAGGCCGGCGCGGCAGTGATGATGACCGAGTATGCCCCCCCGGGCCGACGCGGTTTTTACGCTGCCCTGCCCTTCCTTGGCATTCAACTGGGCACCATCCTTGCCGCGCTGGTGTACTTCATGGTTATCAGCAGCAGTGACAACGTGCTCGAAAGCGGGTTGTGGCGCATACCGTTCTTCAGCAGCGTGGTGATCGTCGCCCTGGGCCTTTACATGCGCCTGTCGCTCAAGGAGTCGCCGACCTTTATCCGCCTCAAGGCCCTCAAGCGCGTCTGCGACAATCCGCTAAAAAGTGCGATGAAACACTCAAAACCGACGCTGCTGCTGGGCATTGGCCTACGCCTGGGAGAAAACGGCGGGTCTTCGATTTATCAGGCCCTGGCGGTGAGTTACATCGTTGGTGTGGTCGGCCTGCAAGGGCCGGTGGGCGTGCTCACCTTGATCTGCGCCGCCAGCCTGGGTGCTCTGACCGTGCCGATTGCCGGTAAACTCAGCGACCGTTTTGGCCGTGTAGTGGTGTACCGGGCCTTTGCGCTGCTGCAACTGGCACTGGCGTTCCCGGTATGGTGGATACTGAGCCAGGGCAATGTGATCGCGAGCATTATTGCTATCTCTATTGCGCTGGGCATCGGCACCTGGGGCATGTTCGGCACCCAGGCGGCGCTGATGCCTGAACTGTTCGGCTCGCGCCACCGCTATATGGGCGTATCCATTGCCCGGGAAGCCTCGGCGGTGATTGCTGGCGGTATTGCGCCCTTGATTGGCGCCGGGCTGATCGCTCTGGTCGTGGCCAGTCACGATGGCGATGCCAGCGCCGGTATCGGCGCCTGGTTGCCGATTGCCTGCTACCTGTCGCTGCTGACGCTGATCACCCTGTACACCACCTTCAAGACCCCGGAAACCCTCAACCGAGATCTGGACGAGCCCCGTGATGCCTGGGAAATGCTGCCTGCTCACAACGCTCCGCAGATGACGCCACAGCCGGTGGTGCAACCGACGCCACGCTGATGCTGCGTGCTGCAACCTGACTCATGCAAGAGCCTGCTGACTGCAGGCTTTTTTGCGCCAGCACGATGCTGCTCTCCTCGTAATCATAATCGGTCACCAGAAATACCACCGCGACTGACGCAACGCTAAGAAAGGTCTGACTGTATTGATTCGGGATAAAAGTAGAATCTCAGGCAAGGAGTGAATCGCCCTCACAGTGACAGGAGTCAGGCGTCAGATGGCGGCCCGACGTCACTTGCCAATCGCAGGAGACAATATGAAATCATCCATTACCCTTTACGACGCGCTGACATCCATCAGTATGCCTTCAGGTAAAACTAAAGCCGTTGTCGAAGCCTGGGAGAATGAAGTGAAAGATCTCGCCTCCAAATCAGACCTGGGGCAAACCGAACGGCACCTGAAAGCCTCCATTTCAGAATTGGGCGCTGAACTGCGCGTTCTGATAAGGGAGCAAGGTGTAGAGCTCAGGTCATCCGTCAAGGAACAAGGCCTCGAACTGCGCTCGTCAATTACTGCGCTGGAGGCCCAGGGCAAGATTGTTCACTGGCAGTTCGGCATCATCTTCATTTGCATCAGCGTGCCATCGATCAAATTGGGATATGACTTTCTCAACAGGGCTTTACTGGGGGAGTAAAGCCCTGGCAAACCTTGGTGATGACTTCAACTGAACAGCCCTCCATCATTATGGGCTGTTCAGTATCCGGCTTGGGCTTGAAGCAGCTTGCGCATGAAAACCCGGGCAAAGCCGTATTGCGTGGCCCTGTGGGATTCCTGATAACCGAGCTCTTTATAGAGTTCGATGCATACCAGGAATCAGCGTGGATGGCTGATTGCCAAGGATGGAGTTGCCGGCACCCTGGCTGGCAACTCCATGGCATCACCCGTCGATAAACACCTTCAGAGGCGGTTCGTGCATCAGGAAGTTCTGGTGCGAGATATTCCAGGCATAGGCACCCGCCAGGCTAAACACCAGCAGGTCACCAATCGCCAGTTGCGCAACAGGTTGCTGCCTGGCCAGCACATCCTTGGGCGTGCACAACTGGCCTACCAGGGTGACGTCCTGACCGCTTATCTGCGGGGGGTTTGTGCCCCGCATAACCGTGAACGGATGGTTATGGTCTTGCGCTGCAGGCGTGCGGAAATGATGAGTGCCGCCTCGACCAATGGCAAAAAACTCGCCGTGGCTGCTTTTGATATCCAGCACCTGCATGACGTAATAGCCGCAGGCTGCGCTGATAAAGCGACCAATTTCGAAGCGGATTCGGGTCGCGCCCATACCGAACTCATCAACCAGCCCCTTGAGCCCCTGACAAAACCTTGGCCAGTCGAACGACTGCGCCGGGTTCTGGTAGTTGATGCCCATGCCGCCTCCGACATTCAGCACGGGCAGTTGCAGGTCGTGGTCGACACACAACTGGCGGAAAGTCAGGAAGTAGCTGCGTATCAACTCAAGGTGCGCGTCGACATCCAGCTGGTGTGACAGCATATGAAAGTGCAGCCCCTTGAGCTCCAGAGACGGCTCTTCGCGCAATAATTGCAGTGCACTTGCCAGCCCCTGCTCGTCCAGCCCGAACGGCGTGGGCTTGCCGCCCATGACCAGCCTGCTCTGCGGTGCCTGCGTCAGCTTGAGGTTCAAGCGCAACATCAGCGCAGCCCTCACGCCACGCTGGCGAGCGATGCGCGCCAGACTGCGAAGCTCGGTCACGCTCTCTACATGAAACGCCGAGATGCTGTACTGCATGGCGATATCCAGTTCACGATCAAGCTTGCCCGGGCCGCCAAAGATCAGTGGCTCGTCGGGGCACTGCTCATGCAGCCAGGCCAGCTCCCCGCCCGAGGCCGCTTCGAAACCGTCTACCCACGGTGCAAGGGTTTTCAACACCCGCGCCTCCGGGTTGGCCTTGGCGGCATAGAACAATTCGCAGTTAACGGGCAGCACCTCGCGCATTGCCTTTATATGCTGTTCAAGGGCAGGCAAGTCGTAGACATAGGCACACAATGGCCCCTCGTGTTCAGCCTTGAGCTGATCGATACAGCGGGTGACAGCGACAGGAAGAGTCATGCGCACTTACTCTTTGCAATAAACGCCAACGGGCTGGGCAGCTGGGTGTAACCCGCTTCGCGATCGGCGCGCATCATCAGACGGGTCATAAAGTTTTCCTTGCCGGGGAATGGCGCACCGGCGCACAACTCGCGCAGCTGCTGCGGATGACCGAGAAGCGCGCACTGTTCGTGCAACAGCTCGCCGGTGCGCGTCCACAACTGTTGTTCCAGAGCATCGCTACCATTGGCCAGATGAAAAATCGCCTCGCCCAGATTATTCACCAGCGCACAGTAAGCCACCCGCTGCCAGGCCTTTTGCGCGCTGTAGTACACCGAGTTGCGGGTACGCTCGTCGAGCGCGCTCAAGCGTTCTGCCGGCCAGATTTCAGGAACCAGCTTGGTGCCCTCCAGATCGCGGATCCACACCCGGTTCGGCAAGCCGTCCTGAGCAAAGCCGACAACCGTGTTTTGTAAATGCGGCTCCAGCGCCACCCCCTGACGGAACAGGCAGTGCAGCACGCCGCCGAGCATTTTCGCGGCATAGGCATCCAGCCAGTTGAGCGTGGCCTGCTCAATGCCCAGGCCGGTGATGTCGGCATAACGTCGAACCTGGTGACGACAGACACTGCGACCTTGCAAGTCCCAGGTAAACAGCGCCATTGCCACCTGCGGCTGATACGCCCCGCGATCGGCCATGGACAGGTTTTCCCGGTAAACGATACCGAAGCATTCGGTGACTTCGCGGGCCTGCTCCAGCGTACCCAAAGCACCGAGATCAAGGCTGGAGGCTGCGGGCTCGGGCATCAGCAAAAAGCCCGGCTGCCGGATTGCCAGCTCGCTCATGACCGGCCGGAGCAGATGAGTCAGGGCCACGGCACTGTCCAGCTCATACCAGGCATTCTTGCGTACGCAATTGGTCAGCCGCACATGCATCGAGAACTTCATGAAATAAGCCAGTTGCGGGTGGTAGAGCGTACGCACCGACGAGGTCGGGAACATGGCCTGACCCAGAGGGCCGAGGTATTCGATCAGACCCTGCTGTTGCGCCCGCTGCACCAGCGGATCGGCCAGTATGCGGGCGACTTCCCAGGGGTGACACGGATAGGCGTCGTCGCGCCCCGACAGTTGCTGCAGGGTACTGCGCGGGTCCTCACCCTGATGGCGAAACAGCGCCGGGTCGATCTTGAACCAGTGCAACTGAAAACACGCCCCAACCTCAGGCGAGCAGGCCAGCAAATCGTTATGGGAAATACCCTCGCGGCTTTTCGGTGTCGGGTGCAGGGCATGCCCCCAAAGCTGATGCTGCTCGGATGCGAGCAGGCTGTCGGCAGCTTCGTTGGCCGGACGGGAATGACGCAAAAAGGCCCGGGTGATCTGCAGGCTGTTGGCGAACTGTTGCAGCATCTCGCCGACACGCCCGGCACCGCTCAGTGGCGTACACAGAAGGCTGGCCAGTTCCCGGGCCTCCAGTGGCCGCCAGCCCTGCTGGTTGCCCTTGAAATAAGGCGCGCCGATGTAATGACAGCGGCCCAACAGGCTGGCGCTGTCGATGCGCACCACCAAACGGCCGCCCGGCAGGTTGATGCTGATGCAACGAGCGCCGGCCTGACGCAGACTCATCGGCACATCCTGTGCCTGGTAGTTCAGATCGGCTTCGTTGCGCGGCAATGCATATTCGCGCAAATAGCAATTGAGCAGGCACTCGATGGCATGGCGCTGGGCTTCACCATCAAGGGCATGGTCATTCAGGGACAAGGTATTGGGAACGAACGTCATGCCGGAATCTCCCGGGAAGTGATCATTAGAGGGCGCGCCATGACCATGGCGGCCATGGCAGCCAGGCAGGCAACCAGAAAGGGGGATGCAATGCCGCAGGTCTGAGTGACCAGAGCAGCCGTAACACCGGCAGCGGTACCGGCCCATTTGCCGCTGGAGTCAAACCAGCCGAACAGGCGCCCTGCACTGCCTTGCCGGCTGCGCTGACTAAGGCAGCGGTGCAGCCCGACAAAGCTGAGCAGCATGCCCGCGCCACTGAGCAGACGCAGGGCGAACAACGGCTCTGCCTGCACGCTCCAGAATTGCAGCGCATTGCTGATCGCCAGCAGCGCCAGCCCCGGCAACAGGACGTTGCCCTGATACTTGTGGACCCAGGGCAAGGCCAGCAGATAAACCAAATGCGGCAGGCTGTAGAGCACACCGATCAAGGTGTCGTTACCTATCCCCAATTGTTCACCGTATGGCATGAAGTAGGGAAAGGTGACCACCATGGCGAAGCTGAACAGGAACTGCACCGCCAGCAGGCGCGCCATGTCGGCTGGCAGTTGGCCTGGCGGCGGTTTTTGTTTGCGGTCCAGGGCATGCCCGGGCTTGTCGTTGGGCAGCGCCAACACCAGAACAAAAGCCAGCAGCGGCAACCACGCCAGCCAGCTGTAAAGGTTGATGCCCAAGCCCCGGGAGGTCAGCAGCCCCAGCAGGATCGGGCCGCTGATCATTGCCAGCCGTGCCGAATACTGAGTCCAGTTCAGGGCGCGGGACAGCCCGGAGCCCTTGAGCTGGGTCGACAGGTAGGCGTTGGAGGCCGCCATTGCTCCGCCGAAGGTGCCCTGGATAACCAATGCCAGCACGAACACGGTCAGATTAGGGCTCAAGCCTGCCAGCAGAAAACCCGCGAACAACCCGGCGTGGGCGCGCAGCAACGACAGACGACAACCGTTGCGATCGGCCCAGCGCCCCCATACTGGCGCGGCCAGGGCGGTGCACAGGGTTGGCAGGACAAACAGCACGCCGATGGCCCATCCCGGCGTGCCGGGCGCGAGGTCGCCCAGGATGCGCGGTAGATAGAGCGGAATCCCCAGCGCCGTAAAGGCCGACAGGTAATGCCCCAACAAGACGCTGGCGATTAAACGGCGCTGCATGGCACCTCCTCCAGCAGGAAATTCGCCGCGCTGTAGCCATAGAACTTGTTGATATCACTGGCACCGGAATGGGCCTTGCTGAACAGGCTGCCGGCGCTGAGCAGGTACTTGACCGGCAACCTTGGGCTGTCGAGCAACCAGCGGCGTGCGTCGTCACAGTTGATGCCTTCGGCTTCGAGCTGCTGCAGACAACCGGTCAAGCGCCGGCGCAGCGTGTCGTACAGGCTGGCTTGAGGCGCCAGCCCCGCTGCCGCAATGGCCTGCAAAATTGCGACGATATTCAGTTGCAGGGTGATGGTGCAGAACATCTCGGCCAAAGGCTGACTGCTGTTGACACGAATGCGCTCATCCTGCAAGGCGGCTGGCAGCCCGGCAAGATCAGCACAAGCTGCAGCGAAACGTTGCGGCCAAAGGCGCGCGGCGTCGTTGTCCTTCATCAACAGGCGCATTGGCCGGCCGTGTTCGAATATCAGCACGGCGTTCTGCTGGTTGGCCTCAAGCGCGATGCCGTATCGCAGCCACAGCCGTAGATGAACCTGCAGTAACAGGTCAAGGTAGTCGTCGAGCCAGTGTTGCAGGGAGCCGGCATAAAAACGCTCGACCAGCTGTTCGAGGAACAGGCGCCCACCCGCAAGAGGGCTGGCCAGTGCAGCCACCGGCACCAGTGTGGTGTGCTCCAGCCCCGCCGGATAGCGGCGCACGATATAGGCCAGATGACGGCTTTGGGCGACATGACCGCCGTGTTGTTCATCTACGTGCAAATAGCGTGATCCCAACTCCGGATCTCGCCTGGCGAGCGCCTGCAAGGTGGTTTCAAACCAGTGGCCATCGTACAGGGTGCTTGGCTTGATCAGACGCAGATTGCGCGCGCCCAGGGTAGTGACCAGCAACGGTAATTTGATATGCCAATGAGGCTGATCAATGCACACCACCGTACGCACAGACAGCGTCGGCTCAACCTGCATGGCCGTGCGTGGCGCCTTGAGTGCGCCCTCAGGCAAGCCATACTGTTCAAGCACAGCCCAGGTCAACGGATGCACCGGCAGCAGTGAGTGGCTGTTGTGCAAAGTGCCTGGCAAGCCTACTTCCTCGAAACCCGGCCAGTGCGGCGGCTGCACACTGGTGAGGGTCATGGCCTGCCTGGGGATCGCCAGCCAGTTGAGTTCGAAACGCGGTGCAAACTCCGGCGCATAGCGTTCAAGGGCTGCGCCATCGAAGCCGCTTTTGGCCCGTGCAGTCGGGTAGTACGGGTGGTCCAGATAGCTGGCCAGCTGGTCAATCTTCAACAGGCGCTGCGACCAGTGCTGGAGCCCGATCACATCGCCGAGCGCGGCGGCATTGCGTTGACCGGCTTGCTTGCACAGGGTCCGGTGTTGCGTGGCGCAATCGGCCTCTTTCAGATACGCCTCGAACAACCCCAGGCTTTCAGCGTCCAGCCCCTGGCTCAGATGGCCAAGCCAGAGTGAGTAGCCACGCTGGACCTCAGGCGGGTGCTGTCGCGATACCCGGATCCAGGCATCGCCGGTAACACTCCAATCCTGCAACGGATACGCCTTGACCACTGGCAGCCACAACTCGTCAGCCGCCAGATCGGTGATCCGCAGCCAGATGCCGCTGGGTTGATGCGCAAGCAGCTGATGCAACGCCTCGGGCAGCGGACAGATCCGGCCCTGACTGACAACTCCGCGGATATCTTCACGCAGGCAGCAATCGATGATGCGGCGGGTGATGTAGGCCTGATCGGCAACTTCTGGTTGCAGGTTCATGCCACCACCCATTTCAGGTCGTTGAGGGTCGAATGCAATTGCGCATCCAGGCTCACGTCATCCGGGGCAATCAGGCGCAATACGCCGACGTAGTCCTTGTTGGAGTGGCTGATGGTCACCGTGTCGCCGGGATGTTGCAGCGCCCGGTAATCGCACCAGTGGTCTGCGGATTCGACATTGAAACTGGCACTGGCCTGATCCAGCCGCCCCGAACGCTCGGCCACCAGATAGTGCACGGTTGCCTGGGCCCGAGCCGGTTGTGCGTCGACCAGCGCCTGCCCCAGATGCAGGGCAACGATTCGGTCAAACCAGCCCTGTGGCAGCAGCCGGTCCAGCAAAAACTCGCGGCCGTCACCGATACTGCGATAGTTGATCTCGACCAGCACCGGGCCTTGTGCGGTGAGGATGAATTCGCTGTGGCAAACGCCAAAATTGACCCCGAATGCCGCCACTTGCGCCAGCGCCGCGGTGCGCTGTGCGCTGCTTAGCGGGCCATTCCAGCGGGCAGCGAGTTCGACAAAATGGGGCGGCGCAGAAAGGCTTACGTCAAAGCCGCCAATGGCTTGCAGGCTACGACCGTCACCGAGGGTTTCAAGGGTGAACAGTGGCCCTTCCAGGTAAGCCTCCAGCAGCAGTGCACGGTCCGGTTGCTGCTCCCAGAACCGTTCACAGTAAGCACTCAGTTCAGCGGCGTTGTGACACAAGCGCACGTCCAGGCTGGCCACCCCTTCACGGGGCTTGGCCACCACTGGCCATGGCGCATCAGCAGGCAACGCGCAGCCCGAGGCAAGCACCTGGAACCACGGCCCGGGCAGGCCCAGACGCTGCATGCGCTCACGCATGGCGGCCTTGTTCTTGGCGGCATGGCACAACCGCCAGTTCTTGCCGGGGCACTCGAACGCCTCCGCCACGACTGCTGTCGCGGTTTGCAGGTGATCGCTGTTGGAAAATACGGCAACCGGGCGCAAACCCTGGCCATTGAGGGTTTCGATGACCGCCAGCGGGTTGAATACATCACATTCGATCACCTGCAGCCGGTCCGGCGAAAGAGACGAGCTGGCAAGCAGGCGACGATGTTCCTGAGCATGATCGGTGATCAGCACAATTGGCAGCCCGCGCTGCTGCGCGGCTGGCATAAAGCCCTCGAGAATGGCTGGGTGTGCGACGTGAGCAAGGATGACGAATGGACGTTGCATGGCACTTTCCTGGGGGCAACAGTTGCCCGTCCCGCAGGATGGGCAACTGATTTACAAAAGCGCGTGTGCGCGGTTTAGAAGCGGTAATTGACGCCTAAGGTGAGCGAACGCTCTGGCGCGGGTTGACGACCCCAAGGGCTGGTGTCGATACCTCGGAAATAGTATTCGCGGTTGAACAGGTTACTGATGCCCGCCGAGGCGGTCAGGATGCTCTTGTCGGCCAGCGGGAACTCACGTTCGATAGCCGTGTTCCACACCCAGTAAGAAGGCAGTTCACCCACGCTGGCAGAGGCGTTTTCTTCGCGGGTATTGGCAGCGTCGGTGTAGGCCTTGCTGATGTACAGACCGTCGAGGTTGTAGGTCCAGTGTTCGGCAAAACGGTAGCGGGCATCCACCATAAACTGGTTTCGCGAGGAGTACGGCACTTCGTTGTCTTTGTAAGTGCCGTTGCGTTGTTTGGCATCGAGGTAGGCATAACCGGCATGCAGGTCCAGATCACGCATGGCCTGCGGGGTCCAGAAAATATCGGTCTCGAAACCCTGATGACGTGTGCTGCCAAGGTTGTCGAAACGGTCGGTGGTGGCGTTGTAGACAATCTGGTCATCAAAGTCGATGCGGTACAAGTTGAAGTCGACACGCATGCCCTCCCACGGGGTGTAACGCACGCCAGTCTCGTAGTTCCAGGCCAGCTCGGCACCGACCGCACCTTCCTTGACGATCTGCGTAACCTGAGGCGGACGCAGGGACTTCTGGGCGTTGGCATAGACATACCAGGCGTCGTTGGCCTGGTAACCCACGGTCAGGCCCGGCAGCCATTCTTCAGACTTGTTCTCGCGCTCGAACCCGGTGATGCCATCGCTGTAGTTCATGCGCGCGTTTTCATAGCGCGCGCCGGGGGTAATGGTCAGGCGATGATCAAGCAGGCTGATGGCGTTGCTGATGTAGAAGGCACGAGCACTGTCATCGAATTTCCAGTCGCGAAACGGTGCAGTCACACCCGTAGCCAGACTCTGCCGGTTGACCTTGTAACTGATGTCTTCGCTGACATAGCGGGCACCGAGTAGCCAGGTCTGGCCGACGGTGTCGCCATCGATGGTGGCGCTGATGCGCGGCTCCGAACCCCAAACCTTGAAGTCTCGCGGGCCGTCCTGCTTGGTCACGGCCGTACCGTCCGGAGTGAACGGCAGGCCTACGACGAAATTGCGGTAGCTGTTGTGGGCAAAGTTGGTCCAGCTGAACTCCACCGAATCGAACGGCCCCATGGCGCCAAGACGCTGGGTGTAAGTGCCCCACACACGATCCGTGTCACCCTCGAAGCGGTCCAGCGGGCGCGTTGACTGGCGCGGGTCGTCCTTGTAGTCCTTGACGCTGAGGGCACCGGCCAGGTCCATGTCGGCCTTGTAATGCTGAACGCCGAAACTCAGATCCCGGTCATCATCTATGTTCCATTGGCCGCGCAGGCGGTAGTTCTGCACATCGGTATCAGAGTGTTCGCGCCCGTATTCGCCGCTCAGGGTATTGATGTCCAGTTGCAGCCCGAAGTTGTCAGTCAGGTAGCCGCCGGTGCCCAGATAGGTATCCCACAACTGGCGCCCGCCAGCATTGAACGTGGTTTTCTCCTGCAGGGTGGTTTCCCATTCGCGGGGAATCGGCTTGCTGATGAAGTTGATCACCCCGCCGACGTTGTTTGGACCGTATTGCACCGCTGCGCCCCCGCGCACGATATCAACCCGGTCGACCGTGGCCATGGTCATTGGGAACAGCGACAGGCCGGTCTGGCCATAGGGTGCCAACGCGAGCGGGATGCCGTCCGACAAGGCCTGGATGCGTCCGCTGCGGCTCTCGTACAGGCCGCGTACCGAAATCTGGGGCAGCGCACCGGTACCGGTCTCGTCGAAAATCTTGATACCCGGAACCCGTTGCAGCGCATCATCCAGGCCACGGGTGCTGGCTTTTTTCAGGTCGCTGGAATCGATGACGCTGCGACTCCCGGCATAGGTACGCACTTCCTGATCGCTGGCGGCACCCAGTACATCGCCCTCAATCGTCATGGGCGCCAGCTCAACGCTGTGGCCGGGGGGTTGTTGATCGGCGGCCATGGCAGCCTGGCAAATACCCAGTGTCATGAGGCTCAGTGAAAAGTGTAGGGATATTGTTTTCATTGGACTACGTCGACTCATTATTGCTGTTGGAGAGAATGCAGGCGGGCTTTGAGTGCGTTATGCAGCAAGCCACGGTCTTCACCGGCCAGAAAACTGCGCACGCCGCGGGCGCGCCATAGCGCGTTCTGTTCGACGGTGCGGGGGTTGGCGCAAAAAGCGACGCCGGCGCCAAGACAGGCGTCGGCCATGCCTTGCAGGGTTTGCCAGACCCGAGGATTGAGAGGATCAGGCCCCAGGCCGAGATCGAGGGCCAGGTCCAGGGCGCCTTCCATGATCATGCCGACCCCGTCCAGTTGCAGGATGTCGCCCAGCGCGTCAACACCGGCGCGGCTTTCGATCATCGGAATGATGGGGGTCTGGCGGTTGGCCAGATCGATGTATTCGGGCAGTGGCAGGCGACCGAAGCCGGTGATGCGCCCACCGGTCATGCCGCGCTTGCCCAGGGGCGGAAAAAAGGCCGCCTCAATGGCGCGCTGGACCTGGGCGACGCTTTCAGTGCGTGACAGCACGATGGCTTCGATACCGGCGTCCAGCGCCCTGCCGATCAATTTCTCGTCCACTTGCGCCATGCGCAGCCAGGGCGAAATACCTGCGGCCTCACATGCCCGAACGCAATGCATGATGTCTTCTTCGGAGCGCAGCAAGTGCTCCAGATCAAGAATTACAAAGTCGTAGCCGGCAAACGCGAGCATCTCGCAAAGCATGGGTGAAGGCAGGGAATTGAGCATGCCGTAAACAACTTTCCCGTCTTGTAGCCGGGAAAAAACCGGAGAAGTTTTTATCACTGACACAGGTCCTTTTAGCGAGGCAGCACTGGTGCCAATAATAATCATTCTCAGATATAGGTAAACGATTTTTATTATCGAATAGCGATATTCGTGACGAACATCTTAAAAAAAACGTTTCAGGTTGTAGGAAAATGGCCATAAGCCATTGTTTTGCTGAGGTCCAGGTCCAGGTCCAGGGGGGAGAATCTGTACCTTGCCAAATTTCAGGCAAAAAAAAGCCGCTATCGCTAGCGGCTTTTTTACTATCTGGCTCCACGACCTGGACTCGAACCAGGGACCCAATGATTAACAGTCATTTGCTCTACCAACTGAGCTATCGCGGAATGGCGTCTATCTTACTGATATAAAAAGAGAAGTCAACACTTTTGCTGACTTCTACCTGCATTATTCAGATGACCTGAACAATGGCGTCGGTTACCGCCTCAATGTTGCGCTGGTTCAAAGAAGCCACGCAGATTCGGCCGGTATCAAGGGCATAAATACCGAATTCGGTACGCAGACGCGTTACTTGTTCAACGGTCAGACCGGAGTACGAGAACATGCCACGCTGACGTGCAACAAAGCTGAAGTCATGCCCAGGAGCCTTTTTCGACAGCAGCTCAACCATTTGCAGACGCATGCCACGAATGCGCAGGCGCATTTCTGCCAGCTCGTCTTCCCACATCGCACGCAGCTCAGGGCTGTTAAGCACGGCTGCAGCAATGGTTGCACCGTGAGTCGGCGGGTTGGAGTAGTTGGTACGGATCACGCGTTTGACCTGGGACAGCACACGGGCGCTCTCTTCCTTCGATTCGGTGATGATCGACAGTGCACCGACACGCTCGCCGTACAGAGAAAACGACTTGGAGAACGAGCTGGAAACAAAGAAGCTCAGGCCCGAGCCGGCGAACAGGCGTACTGCTGCTGCGTCTTCGTCGATGCCGTCGCCAAAGCCCTGGTAGGCCATGTCCAGGAACGGGATCAGGCCTTTGGCCTTGACCACGTCCAGCACGTTCTGCCAGTCGGCCGGGGTCAGGTCGACACCGGTCGGGTTGTGGCAGCAAGCGTGCAGCACAACAATGGAGCCGGCCGGCAAGGCATTCAGATCTTCGAGCATGCCGGAACGGTTGACGTCATGGCTGGCGGCGTCGTAATAACGGTAGTTCTGCACCGGAAAACCGGCGGCTTCAAACAGTGCACGGTGGTTTTCCCAGCTTGGATCGCTGATCGCGACTACTGCGCCTGGCTGCAGTTGCTTAAGGAAGTCAGCACCGATTTTCAGCGCGCCGGTACCGCCAACGGCTTGAGTGGTGATCACCCGGCCAGCTGCCAGCAACGGCGACTCGGCACCGAACAACAGCTTTTGCACGGCCTGGTCGTAGGCGGCAATACCATCGATCGGCAAATAACCGCGCGACGCGTGCTGGGCAACCCGGATCGTTTCGGCTTCGACAACGGCACGCAAGAGCGGAATTCGTCCCTCTTCGTTGCAGTAAACACCAACCCCCAGGTTCACTTTGCTGGTACGGGTATCGGCGTTGAATGCTTCGTTGAGGCCCAGGATAGGATCGCGTGGTGCCATTTCGACAGCGGAGAACAGGCTCATTATTACGGCGGCTCTGAATGGGGAATGGAGGGGGTGACAACGCTCCAGCCGATTGCACTAGAGCGGTGCACAAACGGGGAGCAAGTATAAGCCCGATCAGGATTCGGGCAACAGCCTATTGCCGGTTTTACCCAAGTATTTGAGTTTATTTTCAGGCCACTGGTCTAATTGCAATCTTTGCCGATATGCCCGTATCAGAGCTGTACCTTGAAACAGTCGAACATGACCTCCATATTTAGCCGTATCCTGTTTTTTCCTGCGGCCTGAGTCGCATGCACTTATAAAGGCTACTGCTTTTATAGAAGCAAACCCTGAGGTCCTTCATGCCCGATTTTCAGCTTGTTACCCGCTTCAAGCCCGCAGGCGATCAACCCGAAGCCATTCGCCAGATGATTGAAGGCATCGAAGCCGGCCTGTCGCACCAGACCCTGCTCGGGGTAACCGGTTCGGGCAAGACGTTCAGCATTGCCAACGTGATCGCCCATGTGAACCGCCCCACCCTGGTGCTGGCGCCCAATAAAACCCTGGCTGCCCAGCTGTACGGCGAGTTCAAGTCATTCTTCCCGAACAACGCGGTGGAGTACTTCGTCTCGTACTATGACTACTACCAGCCCGAAGCGTACGTGCCCTCCTCCGATACCTTTATCGAGAAGGATGCCTCGATCAACGACCATATCGAGCAGATGCGCCTGTCCGCAACCAAGGCCCTGCTGGAGCGCAAGGACGCGATCATCGTTACCACGGTGTCGTGCATTTATGGCCTGGGCAGCCCCGAGACCTATCTGAAGATGGTGTTGCACGTCGACCGTGGCGACAAGCTCGACCAGCGCGAGTTGCTGCGCCGCCTGGCCGATCTGCAATACACCCGCAACGATATGGACTTTGCCCGCGCCACCTTCCGCGTGCGCGGCGATGTGATCGACATCTATCCTGCCGAATCGGATCTGGAGGCGGTGCGCATCGAACTGTTCGATGATGAAGTCGAAAGCATCAGTGCCTTTGACCCGCTGACCGGCGAAGTCATCCGCAAGATGCCGCGCTTTACCTTCTACCCCAAGAGCCACTATGTGACACCGCGCGAAACCCTGCTCGACGCCGTGGAAGGGATCAAGGAAGAACTCAAGGAGCGGCTCGAATACCTGCGGTCCAACAACAAGCTGGTCGAGGCCCAGCGCCTGGAACAGCGCACCCGCTTCGATCTGGAAATGATCATGGAGCTGGGTTACTGCAACGGCATCGAAAACTACTCGCGCTACCTTTCGGGCCGCGAGTCCGGGGCCCCGCCACCGACCCTGTTCGACTACCTGCCGGCCGACGCGCTGCTGGTGATCGACGAGTCTCACGTCAGCGTGCCGCAAGTGGGCGCCATGTACAAAGGCGACCGTTCACGTAAAGAGACCCTGGTGGAATATGGCTTCCGCCTGCCCTCGGCACTGGACAACCGGCCGATGCGTTTTGACGAATGGGAACGCATCAGCCCGCAGACCATTTTTGTTTCCGCCACCCCTGGCAACTACGAAGCCGAACATTCGGGCCGCGTGGTCGAGCAGGTGGTGCGCCCCACCGGCCTGGTCGATCCGCAGATCGAAGTGCGTCCGGCCCTCACCCAGGTCGACGATTTGCTCTCCGAGATTGCCAAGCGCGTGGCGCTGGAAGAGCGTGTACTGGTCACCACCCTGACCAAACGCATGTCCGAAGACCTCACCGATTACCTGGCCGACCATGGCGTGCGGGTACGCTATCTGCACTCGGATATCGACACCGTGGAGCGCGTCGAAATCATCCGCGATCTGCGCCTGGGCGTATTTGACGTGCTGGTGGGGATCAACCTGCTGCGTGAAGGGCTGGACATGCCCGAGGTGTCGCTGGTGGCGATCCTGGACGCCGACAAGGAGGGCTTCCTGCGCTCCGAACGCTCGTTGATCCAGACCATTGGCCGGGCGGCGCGTAACCTCAATGGCCGGGCGATTCTGTACGCTGATCGCATCACCGGCTCGATGGAACGCGCCATTGGCGAGACCGAACGCCGGCGCGAGAAACAGATCGCTTTCAACCTCGCCAACGGCATTACGCCCAAAGGCGTGTTCAAGGATGTCGCGGATATCATGGAGGGTGCGGTGGTGCCGGGTTCGCGCAGCAAAAAGCGCAAAGGCATGGCCAAGGCCGCGGAAGAAAACGCCAAGTACGAGAACGAGCTGCGCTCGCCCAGCGAGATCAGCAAGCGCATTCGCCAACTGGAAGAAAAAATGTACGCCCTGGCCCGCGATCTCGAGTTCGAGGCGGCGGCGCAAATGCGCGACGAAATCGGCAAACTGCGCGAGCGGTTATTGCAGGTTTAACGCCCCACATTGTCCCTGTGGGAGCGGGCTTGCTCGCGATTGGATCGATGCGGTGTATCAGGTAAACCGCGCCGTTTCTATCGCGAGCAAGCCCGCTCCCACAGGGCAATCTCTCAGACGGCTACCGCCGCTACCGCCTCGACCTCAAACAACATCTCATCCAGCGCCAGGCGCGGCACCGGGATCAAGGTGCAGGCCGGGGCCGGCAGCTCCCCCCATACCCGCTTCACTTCGGCGCCCAAAATCTGTAAGCGCTCCAGGCTGTGATCCACGATCAATACGGTGATCTTGGCCACGTCCTTGATCTGTGCATCGGCCGCTGCCAGGGCGATCTGCAGGTTGGCAAAGGCCTGGCGCACCTGCTCGGCGAAGTCCGTCGACAGCTCACTGTCGGCGTTCTCGCCGCCCTGGCCGGCGGTGTACACCAGCCGCACATTCGCGGCCACACGGGCAACATGGGAGTAACCGTTGGGCGCAGGGTCATACAGCCCGACGGGGTTGAGCAACAGCACTGCGGAGTCAGAATTCTTGTCCATAAAATACGCACCAGTGGCAGTGGGATAAGCAAGCGCGCTATTCAACCACTCTCGCCAAGCCGTACGCCAGCGCCCTCGCGACACAGGCCGCAAATATGCAAGGATGTTACGCCGCAGCGCACCAAAGCCGTTTCCCAAGGATGACCATGACTGCCATCACCACCCAAATGCCCCTTGTGCCGGGGCGCCTCGAACAAATGTCGACCCGCATTGCCTTTTTCATCGCCGGTTTTGGCCTCGCCGCCTGGGCGCCACTGGTGCCCTACGCCAAAGCCCGTGCGGGACTGGACGAGGCCACTTTGGGCTTGTTATTGCTGTGCCTGGGCGCGGTCTCAATCCTGGCGATGCCCATTGCCGGCATCCTCGCCAGCCGTTATGGCTGCCGCCGGGTGCTGGTGGGCGGCACGCTGTTGATCTGCCTCGCGCTGCCACTGCTGGCGACGGTCAGTGCCATACCGCTACTGATCGCCACACTCTTCTTGTTTGGCGCTGGGCTCGGCGCCGTCGACTCCACCGTCAACTTGCAGGCCGTGATCGTCGAGCGTGCCAGCGGGCGCACCATGATGTCGGGTTTTCACGGGCTGTTCAGCGTCGGCGGGATTGCCGGCGCGGCCGGGGTCAGCGCCCTGCTGGCGCTGGGCCTGACGCCGCTGTGGGCGATTGTGGTGGTGATTGCATTGATCCTCGCAGCCCTGCTCAAGGCTTCTCCGCACCTGCTGCCTTATGGCAGCGAAAGCAACGGCCCGGCGTTTGCCGTGCCCCACGGCGTGGTGCTCTTTATCGGCTTGCTGTGCTTTACCGTGTTCCTGGCCGAAGGCGCAATGCTCGACTGGAGCGCCGTATTCCTGACCTCCGAGAAAGGCATTGGCGATGCCTATGCCGGGCTGGGTTATGCCGCGTTTGCCTTGACCATGACCGCGGGCCGACTGATGGGCGATACCATCGTCAAGCGTCTGGGTGCGCGGCTGGTGATTGTCCTGGGTGGGTTGTTTGCCGCCGCGGGCATGGCCCTGGCAACCCTGGCACCGAACTGGGAGTCAGCATTGCTCGGTTATGCGCTGGTGGGCGCAGGGTGTTCGAATATCGTGCCGGTGCTGTACACCGCCGTGGGCAAACAGACCGTAATGCCGGAGCATATCGCCGTGCCAGCCATTACCACCCTGGGGTATGCGGGGATTCTGGCAGGGCCTGCGGCCATCGGCTTTATCGCCCATGCCAGCAGCCTGGGCGCGGCCTTTTTGCTGATCACCGCCATGCTCATAGCCGTAGCCATCAGCGGGCGGATTTTGCGGGTTTAGAGCGAGCCCCTCACCCCAGCCCTCTCCCGGCGGTAGAGGGGGCCGATGGGTGGTGTTGCACAAATTTGCTTCTGCTTTTAGTCCCCTCTCCCTCCGGGAGAGGGGGCTTTTGGGTTAAAAACCCACACTCGCCTGCACAAAGAACGTACGCGGCTCGCCCAGGTAAATCCCCGCGTTGTTGTCGCTGGAGCGGGTGTAGTACTCCTGGTTGAACAGGTTCTTGATCCCCGCTCCCACTTTCAGGTTTGACGCTTCAGGGCCGAAGTCGTAACCGACTCGGGTGCTCCAGGTCGCATACCCAGGAATATCGCCGTACTGGCCATCCGGGGTCGGATCAGTGATGTACACCCCGCCAGTGCCCGGCGCGTGCTGCTGGGACTGGGCAAACATGTCCAGGTTGTAGGTCCAGCGGTTGACCACGTAACGCGCCCCGAGGTTGACCACCTGGCGCGAATACAGCGGCAGATCACGCCCCTTGAAGTTGGGAATGTCACCCTCGGACGTCGCCTTGGTGTAGGTAAAGCCCGCATTGACCGACAGGCCGTCAAGGCGTGCGTCCAGTGCCGACATATCGTAGTGAACCGAGGTCTCGATACCCTGGTGCCTGGTCGCGCCCAGGTTGGTCCAGCCCACATCGTTGCTCACATATTGCAACTCGTCGGCAAAGTCGATGTAGAACAGCGTCACTTCACCGCCCCACACACCATTGTCGTAACGCGTACCCAGCTCATAGGTCTTGGCCTTTTCAGGACGCAAACCCGCTGCGGTCGCATCGCCGACACCGCCCTGGCCCAACTGGAAGTACTGCAGGCTGCCGAACGAGGTCTCGTAGTTGGCAAACAGTTTCCACGCGTCCGACAGGTGATACATCACGCTCAGGGCCGGCAGTGCTTCGCTGCTGTCGATGCTGCGGTTTTTTTCCTGCACTGGTTTGCCGTTATTGCCCAGTACCGGGCGGTCGTGCCAGTTGGTGCTGATCCGCTCAAAGCGGATACCCGGGGTGACCGTCCAGTTACCCACATCGATCTTGTCATCGATATAGAACGCGTTGGCCTCGGTGCCACCTGTGCGATCCTGATACACATGACCGTCTGCCCCGGGCCCCGGCACCGGCACGTTATTGACCAGGTACACCTGGCTGGCCTCTTCATGCATCGCCTCATTGAGGTAGCGATAGCCCAGCCCCACTTCCTGCGTGACCGGCCCCAGCGTGAACACATGGGACACCCGCGGCTCGATACCGAAGGTGTGGTAACTGCGCGGATACGAAGCCAGGGTTTGCAGATTGCGGGCTGCAATGTTGCTGCCACGGAAGCTGTCGGTGTAATAGGTCAGGACTTCAAACTGGGTCTGGTCGTCGATCTGACGCAGGTACTTGAAGGACACATCCTTGCGTCGCCCGGTAAAGTTGTCGTAGTCACGCAGCGACTGGTACGGGTCAGCGTCAAACTGCTTTTGGGTCAGGCCGCCGGGCATGTCCGCGGTGGCGTCGTAGTAGTGGAAATTGAGGGTGAAATCATCCTGGTCGGTGGGTGCCCAGTGGGTCTTGAGCAAGACGTCATCGATATCGTTGTCGTTGTTGCGCGCGCGATAGCCATCACCCTTGACCCCGGAATACAGCAATGCAGCACCGATACCGTTGTCCGCCGTGCCGCCGAGAAATGCCGATTCAATATGTTTCCAGCCACCACGCTCGGAGGTTTCCAGGGTTGTGCCGACCTCGCCCTGGAAGGTCTCGGGGATGGCCCGGGTCACAAAGTTGATCACCCCGCCCACGTTTTGCGGCCCGTAGCGCACCGAGCCGGCACCCCGCACCACGTCGATGCTGTCCAGGTTGCCCGATGAAATCGGTGCCATCGACAATTGTGGCTGGCCGTAGGGTGCAAACGCTGCCGGAATACCGTCAATCAGGACGGTGGAGCGCGGTGACAGACGCGACGTCAAACCCCGCACCCCCACGTTCAGCGAGATATCACTGCCGCCCGTGCCGTTGGACTCCTGCACCTGAACACCCGGGATACGCTTGAGGGCATCACTGACGTTCATCGTGCCCTGCTCGACCATCGCTTCGCGACGCACCACTGTCCGCGCCCCCGGGTGGTTCTGCACCACCGCGTCATTGGCATCGCTCAGCCAGTTGCCGACCACCTTTACATCCACCGGCCCCAGTTCCAGCGGCCCGGACGCTGGCGCAGCAGCACTGACCGTGGGCGCCGCACGCAGGGTTACAGCATCACCGTCAAGCTCGTAGCTCAAGCCACTGTCCTGCAGCAGTCGGGCCAGCGCCTGTTCTGGCGACAGGTTGCCATTCACCGCCGGAGCCTGCTTGCCAGCCACCAGCTGCGGGCTGAAAAACACTTGCAATGCCGTTTGCTGCGCCAGTTGGCTCAGGGCCGAGCCCAGAGGCTGGGATTGAATATGGATCACAGCCGGCGCAGATTCGCCAGCAAAAGCACAGGGCATTGCCGCGCCCACCGCCAGGGCCAACGCCAGCGGTAGCAGGCGCGTCCGGGCGACAGAAGATGGAATGCTCAGGGGTGTTTCAAGCGAGGATAGTCGCCCACGAAGATTGTTGTTTTTCACGTCGAGTCTTGCCCTATGGATCGCACTTGAGTGCAACTGTTAATACAAACCAGTTGCAGTTGATCAAGAAGACGAAGAACTCGAAAAAAACCTGAATCCCCAGCGCAATTATTTTCTGGCAATGATCTCCTGGCTGCCATCTGCGCGGGTTTTGATAGCCACCGGGAGGATCTGCGGCAACGCCTTGAGCAGGGCATCGGTGTCATCGGTTTTGAATACGCTGGAAAGCCGCATTTGCGCCAGCGCTGGGGTGCTGACGTGCAGCGGCTTGTCGCGATAGCGCGAGACCTCGGCGGCCACCTCGCCCAGACTGGCATCTTCAAATACCAGTTGCCCCTTGCGCCAGGCCGTCAACGCCCCGGTATTGACTGCCTGCGCGGCCGCTACATGGCCCCGGGCATCGACCACGGTACCCAACCCGGCAGTCAGGTTGACCTGTGCATCCGGATTGCCTCCCTGGACCCGCACATGCCCTGATTCCACCGCAACCCGCGTCTGCTCGGCTTCGCGCAGCACATCAAAACGGGTACCGGTCACCGTTACCCTGCCGGCCCCGGCCTGCACCACAAATGGCCGCTTCGGATCATGGGCCACACTGAACATGGCTTCGCCCTGCTCCAGTTCAACATTGCGCTGCTCACGCGCAAAGCTGACGCGCACACGGCTGCGACCATTGAGTTCAATGCTCGAGCCATCAGGCAAATCAAGGGTGCGGTGCTCTCCCAACACCGTGGCAAATTCGGCGTGATAACCCGCCGACGACTGCAGTTGCATCCATACACCCGCCCCCGCCGCCACGGCCACAATACCTGCGGCCAGCCCGCAAGCCAGTAACGAAAGGCGTGTCGGTTTCGCCACCGGCACTTCACACAGCGCCCGCATGCGGGCCCGGGGCAAGAGATCGGCGGCTGACCACAGGCCGGCCAGCCACTGATACTCCGCCTCATGGCTGGCATGCTGCGTACGCCAGGCTTCAAACTCGGCCTGCTCGCACGCACCCAGGGTTTGTGCTTGCACGCGGGTAAACCAGGTGGCCGCCGCATCACGCACGTTGGCGCTGCCACAGGTACAGTCTCGTGTATCCATCCTGCAATCCTTTACCGATGTCATCACGGCGCCTCCACCCGTTCACGCAGATGGCGCAGGGTGCGGATCATATACTTTTCCACCATGTTCCTGGACAGCCCCAGGCGTTCGGCAATCTCGGCCTGGGTCAGGCCTTCGATTTTCTGCCAGACGAAAACCTTGCGACAATTGAGCGGCAGTTCCTGCAAAGCCCTTTCGACCGACTCAGCCAACTGGATAGCGCGCATATACTGCTCCGGATCGCCGGTTTGCGACGAACTTGGGGGAACGGCAGCCAGCTCCTTGGCGTCGCGTAACTCCTGGCGGCGAAAACCGTCCACCGCAATATTGCGTGCAGTCTGATGCAAATAGGCGCGTGGCTGCTCAACCGCATCCGGGTTGGATTCAAGCACGCGGACAAAGGTGTCATGGGCCAGGTCTTGCGCCTGCTGCCGATTGCGCAGGCGCCGGGTCCAGGTGCCGATCAACTCTTCGTAGTGTTCAAAGAAGCCCGTTCTACGGGGCACTTTCTGAGTCATCGCACAGGACTGCACAGGTGGGGCGCGAATAGTAATGCTTCCTATTAGAGCCAGCAATCACCCGGATGACAGAAGGTCTTCGCACTACATTTCGGCCTTGGCCAGCAAACGCCTCTCAACCGCTGTAACACCGCTGAAACCGTAACGCCATGCAGTTGACAGACCCACCAGCCCCATCAGCGCACAAAATCCCAGGCACACCCAGGGACTCCACGGCATCAGCGCGATCAGCAGCAACGGCGTGGTACTGGCCCAAAGCGCATAGGCGATATTATAGGTAAAGGAAATCCCCGAAACCCGGATCGGGGCCGGGAACAGTCCGACCATCACCGACGGCACCACCCCGACAATCCCGCAGGTCAAGCCGGCGAACGCATAGGCCAGGCCGGGCAAAACCCACTCCCCGACCAGGCTGGCATACAACACGCCAATGCCCAGCGGCAGCAGCACACTGTACAGTGCGATGCTGCGCCATACGCCGATACGGTCAACGATCAACCCGGCCAGCACACAGCCTATATTCAAAAATACGATACCCAGGCTGCTCAACGCAAAGGTATGGCTGGCAGTCATGCCGAAGCGCTGCTGCATCACGGTCGGCGTGATAACCACAAACACCACAACGGCACTGGTGAGCACGCAGGTCAGCAGCGCTGCCGGCAGCAATGAAGCCCGGTGCTCGCGCAATACTGTGCGCAAGGGGAACTCGGCCCGGCCCTCTTTACGTTCACGCAGGGCCAGAAACACCGGCGTTTCACTGAGCCAACGGCGCAACCACACGCCAATCACGCCGAACACGCCACCGAGCAGGAACGGAAAGCGCCAGGCGTAATCGAGGATTTCTGCCGGGGTAAACAGCTGTGCCAGCAGTGTGGCGGTCAAGGCCCCGATCAAGTAACCAAAAGTCAGCCCGGCCTGCAAAAAACCAAGGGCAAAGCCGCGGCGACCGGCCGGCGCATGTTCGGCCACAAACACCCAGGCACTGGGCACTTCGCCACCGACCGCTGCGCCCTGCAGGATGCGCAGGGCCAGCAGGATCAGCGGGGCGAAGTAACCGATTTCGGCGTAAGTGGGCATGATGCCGATCAGCAGGCAGGGCAGCGCCATCATCAGGATGCTCAGGCTGAATACCCGTTTGCGCCCCAGGTGATCGGCAAAATGCGCCATCAGAATCCCGCCCAGCGGACGCGCCAGATAGCCGGTCACAAAAATCCCGAAGCTTTGCAGCAGACGCAGCCATTCGGGCATGTCCGGGGGAAAAAACAGCTGGCTGAGGGTCAGGGCAAAGAACACGAAAATGATAAAATCGTAGATCTCCAGCGCCCCGCCCAGGGCAGCAAGGCCCAGGGTTCTGTAGTCGGAACGGGAAAAACGCACCGTTGTGGCTTGGGTATCGGCAGACATAAATAGGCTCAATATGAACGGGGCACGCCTATATTGGCGTTTGCGGTCGAAGGCGCGAGCATAGCAAAACCTGTGGGCAATCACTCATTACCTGCGGGAGCTGGCTTGCCTGCGATGCCGGTACTGCGGTTTGCCGGGATAACTTCGTCGATGCGCCCGCTCCCACCAGAATCTGCAAGCAGCTAGCCCTGCCACCCCCCACCCAGCGCCGCAAACACATCCACCAGGGACAACGAGACCTGCGCAGTGCTGTCCACCAGCGCCGCTTCGTTGGCCAGCAACGCGTTTTGCACCGTGAGTACGTTGAGAAAGTCCACCGTACCCTGGGCATATTGCTGGTGCACGCTGTCCAGCGCCCGCTGGCTATGCATCACCGCCTGCTGCAGGCTGTCGCGCCGGCGCTGGCTGGCCTGATACGCCACCAGCGTATCGTCCACCTCATGCCAGGCGCGCAATACGGTTTGCTGGTAGGCAATGCCCGCCTCCTGCTGGCGCCCTTCCTGCAACTGCAAGGCCCCCTGCAAACGCCCGCCCTCGAACACCGGTACGCTCAAGCCCGGGCCGAATGCAAAATTGCGCGAGCCCCAACTGCCCAGATCCGACAGCTGCGTGGCTTGAAAACCGATACTGCCGGACAGGGTAATCCGCGGATAGAAGTCCGCCTCGGCCATGCCGATCGCTGCAGTGGCTGCATGCAATCGGGCCTCGGCACGACGAATATCGGGCCGCCGTTGCGCCAATTCGCTGGGCAGACCGATCGGCACATCGGCGCCATAGGCCGGCACCCCTGCCGCTGCGCTCAATTGCGCCTGCAAGGCTCTTGGCTCGCGGGCCAGCAGCAAGCCGAGAGCATTGATCAACTGTGCACTGCGTTGCTGCAAGGGGGCCTGACGTGCTTCGATCTCGGCCACTTGGGCGCCAGCTTCAGACACCTGCAAATCCGTAGCCACGCCCTCCCGCAGCTGCAACCGGGTCAGTTCCAGGCTGCGGCGGGCGATTTGCAGGTTTTGCTCCACCACGGCCAATGCCTGCTGAGTGCCGCGCAACTGAATATAGTGCTGCGCGGTCTGCACGATCACCAACAGTTGCACCGCGTTGCGGTCCTGCACCGCCACTTGTACCGAGGCATCAGCCGCTTCCACCGAACGCTTGACCCGGCCCCAGAGGTCAGCCTCCCAACTGAACCCAAGGCCACCATTCCACAGGTTGAAAGCCTGCTTGCCACTGTGCCCGGAAGGGTCACTCAAACCTTTCTGGCTGTTACGGCTCCGACTGTAAGCCGCCGTTGCACCGACCTCGGGCAAGGTGTCGGCGTTGATCTGACGGCGGATAGCCAGGCTTTGTTGCAAGCGGCTTGCAGCCAGCTGCACATCAAAGTTGCGCTGCTGCGCCTCGCGCACCAGCGCCGACAATTGCATGTCGCCGAAACGGTCCCACCAGTGCAGGTCCACCGCTGTTTGCAGCGCATGGTTGTGCCCTGCCTCAGTGGGTACCGACGCCCAGTTCGCAGGCAACTTGGGCACGGGAGCCTTGAAGTCCGGGCCGACCACGCAACCACTCAGGCTCAGTACGCTGTAACAGGCCACAGCCAGGGCCACTGCAGTTTTGTTCATCGAGTGCTGACCTGCTGATCGTGAGCCATTGCCGTGTCGATGGAGGCATCCACCGACATCCCCAGGCGCAATTGGCTGGCCAGTAACTGCCCGTGATCCAGAGTGACTTTCACCGCAATACGTTGCGCCACTTTGGTGAAGTTGCCCGTGGCGTTATCCGGAGCAATCGCCGAGAACGTCACCCCCGTGGCCGGGGCGATGCTGTCCACGGTGCCTTGCAGGGTCTGCCCCGGAAAACTGTCGACCTTGATCGTCACACGCTGCCCTGCCTGCATGTTGGTGAGCTGGTGCTCGAGAAAGTTGGCCACCACATAGGCGTCGGCCAGCGGCACCACCGCCAGCACGGTGTCGCCGGGTTTGACGTAAGCGCCGAGGCGCACACTGCGACGCCCCACCACACCGTCAAACGGTGCCAGCAGTTGTGTATGCGACAAGTCCAGATCGGCCCGTGCCAGTAAGGCCTCGGCATACTGCACCGAGGCTTGCGCGGCCGTAGCCCGGGCGGCCAGTACCCGGGTTTGCTGGCGAGCGGCTTCCAGTGCAGCCTTGTGCTGTGCCAACTCGGCACGCGCGGTGAGCGAACGGTTTTTCGCCTGCTGGGAGTTCTGCAGCGTGCCTGCGCCCTGCCCGGCCAGATGCTGATAACGCTGCAACTCATGCTCGGCAAATTCGACCTGCGCCAGATCCGCATCGACCGTGGCCTTGGCCTGCTCGATCAACGAACGCTGGCGTTCCAGCATCGCCAGGGCATTGACCCGTTGTGCCTGTGCCGTCGCCACGCTGGCTTGCGCAGCCTGCACGGCAGCGCGGTAGTCCTGCGGATCGATCCGCGCCAGCAACTGACCGGCCTTGACCGGCTGGTTATCCTGCACCAGCACCTCGTCGATAAACCCCGCCACTTTTGGCGCAATCAAGGTGTAATCGGCGCTGACAAAGGCATCATTGGTGTTCTGCACGGTGCCCGTGGCAAAGACCAACCGCCACAACCCGTACAGCACGATCACTGCCAACGCGACTGCGCCGACCAGAACCCAGGGCTTGCGCCCGTTTGTTGTACTCATTTCACAACTCCAGCAGCTGTGCCCGGCGCGTAGATCCGCGTGGGGCCAAAAGGAATTAACACAATCAGAAAAAGCGCCAGGACGGCCATGTACAGATAAAGATCAGAACTGGTCAGCACCACGGCCTGCTGGTGAACCCGACGCGCCAGGTCTGTGCCGGAATTGACCAGCGGCGAGTTGCCCAGCCGATCGAGCAACATGGTTGAGTGGTAGTGCTCGCGATTGAGCGTCAGCACCCCCAGCACACTGCTTGCTGCCACCGCCGAAAACCCTTTGACGGTATTGAACCAGGCCGATGCAAACGGGCCATCCGCCGGGTTCAGGCCGCCGGTGGCGAGCATCAGCAGAGGAATCACTGCCATGGGCTGGGCGATGATCTGTATCGCCTGCAAGCCGTAAAAATTTTCCCGGTTCCACACCGAGGTAACTTGCGAACCGATGCCGCAGGCCAGCGCCAGCAACCCCAGACCAATGGCCAGCACCCAGCGACAATCGACCCAGCGCAGATTGCACAACGCAACGACCAGTGGCAGCGCAATCAATTGCGGCAAGGCCACCAGCAACATCACCGGCGCGGTTTCGAGGGGGCGATAGCCCTGCACCTGAGCGAGGTAACTGGACGGAATCTTGATCACTGCCAGCAACACAAACAACACCCCGCCCAGCGTCAACAATGCATGGGCAAGATTGCGGATTTTCAGCAGTTGCAGCTTGAAAAACGGCAGCGGATGGGACCACTCATTGATAAAGAACAGCACCATCAGGGCCGTGCCGGCGACGATAAAAAAACGGATCATCGGCGACTCGAACCAGTTCAGGCGCTGACCCAGCTCCAGCGCCAGTACCAGCATGATCAACCCCGGCAAACCCAGGAGCAGACCGCGCCAGTCAAACTGCTTGAAACGCTCCAGACGCAACGGGTCTTGCGGCAAGCCCCAGGCCACGCAGGCCATCGACAACAGGCCCAGGGGGATGATTTGCCAGAACGCCCATTGCCACCCGGCGTACTCCACCCACCAGGCCGATAACGGCGTGCCGAAGCTGGGCCCGAAAGTGGCCGTCAGCGCATAACTGCCCAGGCCATACAGGCGAATGCCCGGCGGCAGGAAGCGCAACGCCACTGACATCAACATCGGCGGCAAGGCCCCACCGGCAAAGCCTTGCAAGGTGCGCAGCAGCATCAGCGCATCAACATTCGGGGCCAGAGGGCAAAGAATGCCCAACAGTAAAAAGGCGCCGATGGCACACAGGGTAAAACGGCGCAGGGAAAAGGTGGCGGCACACCACGGCGCAAAGGCCATGGCACTGATGGACGTGGCCGAATACACCGCCAGCAGCCAGGTGCTTTCGTCATAACCGATACCCATCGCCCCGCGGATATCGGGCATGGCCACCTTGGTGACATTCTCGTTGAACCCCGACACCAGCACGGCGAGCAAAACGCCCAGCAGACCGGTAAAAATCCGCAGGCCAAACGCCGCACTGCTGGCCGGGGCCGGGGTGGGAGCCACGGCACCCGCAACCAGCGCCGTCACAGCGCAGCTCCAGGCGCCAGACTGCGCCCATGGTCAAACCGCCAATACATGGCTGACTCCGTCGTCTTGATAGATGACAGAAAGTTTAATCAGCCGGCATAGCTATAAAAATTGATAAATAACTAACTGTGGAGTGCGTCAGACGCAACCATTGTAATGTTGACCCCCTCCCCGTAGCAGCCTCGTTCCTTCGGCAGCGGCTACAGAGGTTGCGGTCAAATCACCGCGTTGTCGCAAAAGGTCTTGAGGGTACGACGCAGCCAGCGGTGGGCATGGTCGTTATCCAGCCGCGGATGCCAGGCCTGGACAATATCCACCGGCTGCAGGGTGATCGGCAGCTCGAACGGGCGCAGTTTGAGGCCCAGTGGCTCCAGGTTTTTGAGCAGCACCTGGGGCATCAGCGGCAGGATCAGATCCTCCCCTGCCAGGGCAAAAATCGCCGAGTAGAACGTCGGCGTGGTAAACGACACCCGACGCTCCAGCCCCAGTTCGGCCAGCAGCGCATCAATCGGCCCGCGGGCATGGCCCCTGCGGGACACACTGATGTGGTCAAAACTGGCAAAGCGCCGGGCCGTAACAGGCTCATCGAAAATCGGATGCCCTTCCCGTGCCAACCCCACAAACGGACAGGTAAACAGCCTCTGGACCTTGATATCCGGGCTGAAGCGGTTAGTGGCGCAGATAGTCAGGTCAATGCGACCTTCATTCAGTGCCTCGTCATCAGTAAAACCCTCAGGTACCACCCGCAACGTAGCCTTGGGCATCTCCAGGGCCATTTGCTGGCGCAGTGCTGCGCCATACACACCAAAAAACACGTCATTGGCGCGAATGCTGAACGTACGCTCCAGCTCACGCAAATCACTGTTCTGGCTCTGGGTGAACACCCCGTGCGCCAGCTCCACCACACCGCGCACCTGTTAACGCAACTCCAGTGCACGGGGCGTGGGCACCAGGCCACGCCCTGAACGCACCAGAATGGGGTCGTTCAAGACCTCGCGAATCCGGGTCAGGGTGCGGCTCATGGCCGGGGCACTCAGGTTCATGCGTCGGGCAGCACCCACCACAGAGCCCTCTTCGAGCAAGACATTCAAGGTAACCAGTAGATTCAAGTCAGGTATTTGCATGGAGCAAAGGGTATCGGCTAACGCTCCCCCTGCCTAGCCAACCAGCAATGCACCATTGTTGCGCAGCAGGTAAAACAGTTTCGCTCACTCTTAGCTAGCTAACTAAGAGTGGCATTGATACATTGCCGCTCGTCAGGTTTGCGCCTGACGCTCTCTTTGGTTGAGATTTTTGGCCATTACCGGATCCCCATGATGGTAATGGCCTTTTTTACGCCTGCCGCTTTTCCTGCCCCACGATAGAGCCATCCCCAGTGGTGGACCCGCCAGACCTGAACTACGCTGCCAGCCCAATCCACTACAGCAATTGGGGACTTTATGCGGCTGGGTAAAAAGATTTCGAATCTGGAACAGTTGGTCTGCAAAAATTACCGCTGGATCCACGCCACCCGCATCAGCCTGGCGTTCCTGATTACATTTGTTGTCATCCGCTTCTTCAAGCTCGACGGCGCCTCCTATGCCCTGATCACCATGCTCATTGTCATGGGACCACAGCCCTACTGGGGCAACGTATTCTCCCGGGCCCTGCAGCGTACCGGCGGCACAGTACTGGGCGCGCTGTCCGGGCTGGTGGCGCTGTATCTGGAGATGCACTCTTTTAGCCTGATGCTGCTCTGGTGCGCGGTGATGATGTTTATTGCCGGCTACCTGACCCTGGGCAAACACCCCTATATGGCCCTGCTGATCGGAGCAACCCTGGCGGTGGTCAGCTGCGCCCCGCCCAATGACATGGAGTCGGCACTCACCCGCAGCGGCTATGTGCTGGCAGGTTCTTTGTTGGCCATGCTCTACACCAGCATTTACCCACAGCGGGCCTATACCGACCTGCGGATCAAGTTCAGCGAGAGCCTGGGCAAGATCAATACCCTGTACTCGCAATACTTCTCCCCGCGAATCCCCGAACGCCCCAATCTGGATGATCAACTGAAGTACGAACTGGACGCGGTCATCAAGTTGCGCAACTACATCACCCCTGCCAGCAACGAAAGCAACCTCAAGCCACAAGTGTTCGAGTCCCTGCAAACCCTGCACCGCAACCTGCTGGCCACCATGAGCCTGATGATCGATGCGTATTGGTCATCACGGGAAAGCCACCTGCTGATCGAAAGCGAGCCCGCCTTGAACGGTCTGCACCAGTTGATCCCGCAAGCGCTCGAATCGCTGCAGAACAAGCTGTGCATGGGCATTTCCAACAACCAGATCAGCGGCGAACTGCGCCAGAAAGCCCACGATCTCAAGGAGCTTGTGCTCAAGAGCCTGGACGGCAAGATCACCGAGACACCCTTTTATGCCTATGTCTGGCTAAGCCTGGAGATGCTCAGGCAATTGACCGAACTCAATGACCAGTTGCATGCCGCGCTGTACCACTGCGGCCATCGGCATTTGTTTAAAAACGACAAGTTGCCCGACGAAAAATAACGTAACACCCACAGCAAAAAGTTACATCCGACTCATTTAGATGACTTATCGCACTAAAGATGAAGATTCTTCGTACATAAACATGGAATTTTCAGCGATTAACGACGCTTAAACCACAAACTCAAAACATATAACAAATTGTTTTATAAGAAGTTTTCAACAAAACCTTGTATTTCATTTTGTGTCAACAACCTCTGACCCGCACGCCTGCAACACCTGGCCTGCCTGAAATTATGGTCTAGGCTCTGCTCGCACCCGTATTAATGGATTTGAACGGTTGAGCTTATGAAACGACAACAGGCATTAAAAAACCCCACTCACACGTCAACCCGCCTTCACACGTACCCATCGTGTGGAGTGTTTTGCATGCGCGCACGCCTGAGCGGCACTCCAGAACGTTAATTCTTACCGCACTGTAGATAGGAGGGCTTATGCAGCTCACCCCCAGAGAAGTCGAAAAGCTGATGGTTTACACCCTGTCGGACGTCGCATTCCGGCGCAAGGCTCGCGGCTTGAAATTGAACTATCCAGAGGCTGTTTCAATTATCACCGTGACCGCCCTGGAAGGCGCACGCGATGGCAAGTCGGTTGAGGATGTGATGACCGAGGCCAGCAAAGTACTCACCAAGGATGACGTGATGGAAGGCGTCAGCGACCTTATTCCCAACGTTCAGGTTGAAGCGATTTTCACCGACGGCAGTCGTCTGGTCACGGTCCACGACCCGATCAAGTAACCGTCTGCTTTAAACCCGGTAAACGCAAAACTTTCACGTTTTGAGGAATCAGTCATGAGCACCAAAGAGACAGCAGGCCCGCACCAGGATACTCACCCGAACCACAGCATCCCCCACGCCAAGAACCCCGGTGGCGTCAGCAAGGGCAATGAAGCCGATGTGCCTCTGGGCGGCACGATTTACGCCAGCACGCCCATCACCTTTAACGAAGACCGCCCCGTCACCAAGGTAAAGGTGCGCAACACCGGTGACCGTCCGATCCAGATCGGCTCGCACTTTCACTTCTTTGAAGTCAACCGTGCCCTGGAATTCGACCGCGCCGCCGCCTTTGGCAAGCGCCTGAACATCACGGCCACCACAGCCATCCGCTTCGAGCCGGGCGACGAAATCGAAGTGCCGTTGATCCCCTACGGTGGCAAGCAAACGCTTTACGGCTTCAACAACCTGGTCGATGGCTGGGTACCGGACAAGCTCACCAGCAACCATGAGCGCCCGGAAAAACTGCAGGCCATCCAGCGCGCAGTCGATCGCGGCTTCAAGTTCTCCGAGCCGGCCAAGCCGTCCAAGCCCGTCAACGACAAGTAACCACGCATTCTCATACTTTGCACTCGCGCCGTTGAACCATTGACGCTCGCGCGGCATTAGAAAAGGAGCCACCGATGCCAACCATTTCACGCAAAGAATACGCAGGCCTGTTCGGCCCAACCACGGGCGACAAAATCCGCCTGGGTGACACCAACCTGTTTGTCGAGATTGAAAAGGACCTGCGCGGTTACGGTGAAGAATCCGTTTACGGCGGCGGCAAATCCCTGCGCGACGGCATGGGCGCCGACAATACCCTGACCCGCGACAACGGCGTACTGGACCTGGTTATCACCAACGTCACCATCATCGACGCGATCCAGGGCGTAATCAAAGCCGACGTGGGTATCCGTGACGGCAAGATCGTCGGGATCGGCAAAAGCGGCAACCCGGGCATCATGAGCGGCGTGACCCCCGGCCTGGTCGTGGGTGTGAGCACCGACGCCATCTCCGGCGAGCACCTGATCCTGACTGCAGCCGGGATCGACACCCACATTCACTTGATCTCGCCGCAGCAGGCTTATCACGGGCTGTCCAACGGCATCACCACCTTCTTCGGCGGCGGTATCGGCCCTACCGATGGCACCAACGGCACCACCGTAACTGCCGGCCCCTGGAACATCCGCCAGATGCTGCGCTCGCTCGAAGGGCTGCCGATCAACGTCGGCATGCTGGGCAAGGGCAACTCTTTTGGCCGCGAGCCGCTGGCCGAACAGATCATCGCCGGTGTCGCCGGGCTCAAGGTTCACGAAGACTGGGGCGCAACCTCAAACGCACTGCGCCATGCGCTGCGTACCGCCGACGAGATGGACGTGCAGGTGTCGGTGCACACTGACAGCTTGAACGAATGTGGCTACGTCGAAGACACCATCGATGCTTTCGAAGGTCGCACCATTCACACCTTCCACACGGAAGGCGCCGGTGGTGGTCACGCCCCCGACATCATCAAGGTGGCCAGCCAGAGCAACGTGCTGCCAAGCTCGACCAACCCGACCCTGCCCTACGGCGTCAACAGCCAGGCCGAGCTGTTCGACATGATCATGGTCTGCCACAACCTCAACCCGAACGTGCCGGCTGACGTGTCGTTTGCTGAAAGCCGCGTACGCCCGGAAACCATTGCCGCCGAAAACGTGCTGCAGGACATGGGCGTGATCTCCATGTTTTCCAGTGACTCCCAGGCCATGGGCCGGGTCGGTGAAAACTGGCTGCGGGTGATGCAAACCGCCCATGCGATGAAAGTGTCGCGTGGCAAACTGCCGGAAGACAGCGCCGATAACGACAACTTCCGGGTGCTGCGTTACGTGGCCAAGATCACCATCAACCCGGCACTGGCCCAGGGTATCAGCCATGTGCTGGGCTCGGTGGAAGTCGGCAAGATGGCCGACCTGGTGCTGTGGGATCCGCGTTTCTTCGGGGCAAAACCGAAAATGGTGATCAAGGGCGGCATGATCAACTGGGCCGCCATGGGTGACCCGAACGCCTCTCTGCCAACCCCGCAGCCGGTGTTCTACCGTCCGATGTTCGGTGCCTTCGGCAAGTCCCTGCAAGACACCTGCGTGACCTTCGTGTCGCAAGCGGCGCTGGAAGACGGCGTGAAAGAAAAGGCCGGGCTGGAGCGTCAGGTCATGGCGGTGCGCGGTTGCCGCACCGTGTCCAAAAAGGACCTGGTGCGCAATGACCAGACCCCGCATATCGATGTTGATCCGGAAACTTTCGCGGTAAAAGTCGACGGCGTACACGCCACGTGCAAGCCCATCGATGTGGCCACCATGAACCAGCGTTATTTCTTTGGCTAATGCCTGAACGGGCCTCTACCGGGGGCACCTGCACCCGGTAGCACACGCCCGGCACATGATTCAGGGAAGGAGTTTGCGACGTGATTTTGATTGAACACATACTCGGCAACGCCAAGAAAGACCCGCACTGGCAACACAAACTCGAAGGCGCCAAGGTTGACCTGCTGGTGCTCGACCAGCGTGAAGCGCAAAAAAGTCGCTGCCGGCGCACCAGCCTGGGCGGTCTTGACCTGGGCATTTCGCTGGAACGTAACGTGGTGCTCTCGGACGGCGATGTGCTGCTCTGGGATGAAGGCTCCAACACCGCCGTAGTGGTGCAACTGAACCTGCGCGACGTGATGGTCATCGATCTCAAGGAGCTGAAAAAACAGCCCCTGGACGTGCTGATCAAAACCAGCTTCGAGCTCGGCCATGCCCTCGGCAACCAGCACTGGAAAGCCGTGACCAAAAACAACGAGGTCTATATCCCGCTCACCGTCGAAACCAAAATGATGGACTCGGTGATGCGCACCCACGGCTTTCAACACCTGCCGTACGCTTTTGTTGGCGGCGCCGAAATCCTGCCGCTGCTGACCACATCCGAGGCGCGCCTGCTGTTTGGCGGTGCCGAAGAAACCGACACCCATGTTCACGTGGCCAGCCCGCAAGACAAGCTGGACGCTGCCGCCCTGAAGATCCAGGGCGTGCACAGCCATGACGCACACAGTCACAGTCACGACAACGGCCATACGTTTCACAGCCATAAGCACTGAACCCGGCAAGAAGGCGCATAGATGAACGCATCAGATCTAATTCGCATCATGCAGTTTGGCGATTCCGTATTGCCGGTCGGTGCCTTTTCGTTCTCCAACGGCGTGGAATCGGCCATTCAAAAAGGCATCGTCCACGATGTCCCGACCCTGAAGGGTTTTGTGCTCACCGCCCTCAAGCAGGCGGCCAGCTGTGACGGCATGGGCGTGGTCGCTGCGCACCGGGCTGCCGTGGCAGAAGACCGCGACGGCATTTTACGCGCCGACTGGGCGGTGAATAACCGCAAGCTCAATGAAGAAAGCCGGTTGATGGCCACGCGCATGGGCAAAAAACTGGCGGAAATGTCGATCCATGTCGTCGAAAAACCGCTGGTGCGCTGGTGGCTTGAACAGATCAAGGCCGGCAACGCGGCAGGCACCTACCCCGTCACCCAGGCCGTGGTGATGTCGACCCAGGGCATCGGTGCCCGTGAGGTCGTGGTGATGCACCAGTACGGCGTGGCCATGACCATCCTCAGCGCGGCCATGCGCCTGATGCGGGTCACGCACCTGGACACCCAGCACATCCTGTTCGAACTCAACCACGACATTGAAGCGTTCTGCGATATCGCCGAAGTCGGCGATATCGAGCAGATGTCCTCCTATGTCCCGATAGTCGATGTGCTCGCCGCCGTGCACGTCAAGGCACATGTACGGCTATTCATGAACTGACACCCCGGGCTGCGTCGGCATGTGTCGACGCAGCTTCCGCTCCCCTATCTGGTAAGGAAATAACCGTGAAAAAGATTACTCGTATTGGTATTGGCGGCCCGGTCGGTTCAGGTAAAACCGCGATCATCGAAGTGATCACTCCGATCCTGATCAACCGTGGCTACAAGCCCTTGATCATCACCAACGATATCGTCACCACCGAAGATGCCAAACAGGTCAAACGTACCCTCAAGGGTATCCTCGATGAAGACAAGATCCTCGGTGTGGAAACGGGTGCCTGCCCGCACACCGCCGTGCGTGAAGACCCTAGCATGAACATTGCCGCGGTCGAGGAAATGGAAGAGAAGTTCCCCGACAGCGACCTGATCATGATCGAGAGCGGCGGTGACAACCTGACCCTGACCTTCAGTCCGGCCCTGGCCGACTTTTATATCTACGTGATCGACGTCGCCGAAGGCGAGAAAATCCCGCGCAAAAATGGCCCGGGGCTGGTGCAGGCCGATATCCTGATCATCAACAAGATCGACCTCGCCCCCTACGTTGGCGCCAGCCTGGATGTGATGGAAAGCGACACCAAAGTGGTACGCGGCAACCGCCCGTATATCCTCACCAACTGCAAGACCGGCCAGGGCATTGAAGAACTGGTGGACATGATCGAGCACATGTTCCTGTTCGCACAAAAACCGGCGGTCAAAAGCGGGGTCAGTGCATGACAGCGCAGAGCCAGATCGTGAACAACCCGTCACGGCTACGCGCTCACTCACTCGGCATTGATGCGCCGGAGCTGTCGCAGTACCAGGACGAACCGGCGCAAATGCACAGCGGTGCTGTGGGTAAAAGCGGCTACCTGCGCCTGGGTTTTGAAAAGCGCGGTAACCGCAGTGTGCTGGCGGACATGGAGCGCCGCGTACCATCGCTGGTGCAACGGGCCTTGTATTGGGACGAGGAAATGCCCGAGTTGCCCTGTGTGACCATGATTTCAACTTCGGGCTGCGTGCTGCAGGGCGACCGCCTGGCCACAGATGTCAACGTGGGGGTGGGTGCCTGCGGGCACGTCACCACCCAGTCGGCGACCAAAGTGCATTCGATGAATGCCAACTACGCCTCGCAAATCCAGCACTTCACTATCGAAGAAGGCGGCTACCTGGAGTTTATGCCCGACCCGCTGATCCCCCATCGCAATGCACGGTTTATCACCGACACGCAAATCAGGATCCACCCCACGGCGACGGCCATCTACTGCGAAATCCTGATGTCGGGGCGCAAGTATCATCATGTGGATGAGCGTTTCGGCTTTGACGTGTACTCCTCCCGGGTGCGCGCCGAGAACCTCGAGGGTCGCGAGCTGTTTGTCGAGAAGTACATTCTTGAGCCAAAAAAAGAGAGCCTGGACGCCATTGGCGTGATGCAGACCTTCGATGTGTTCGGCAACGTGGTATTGCTCACGCCCAGGGAGCATCACGACCGGATTGTCGAGCGCATCCCGGCGCTGTTTGACATGCAGGCCGGGCTGGCCAGCGGGGTGACCCGCCTGCCCAACGACTGCGGGCTGATATTCAAGGTGCTGGGCAACGACAGTGGCGAGGTCAAGGCGCAAATCCGCGAGTTCTGGAAGGTGGCCCGCGAAGAAATCCTGGGTGTGACCCTGCAACCGGCGTTTTTGTGGAAGTAGCTGTGTAGCAGCTGCCGAAGGAACGAGGCTGCGTCCGGCGGCGCAGCCGTCGTAATTCCTGAGGACAGGGTTTGACTGGCACACCGCAGTGCCTGATTTTGCGACGGCTGCGCCGCCGAACGCAGCCTCGTTCCTACGGCAGCTGCTACGCAAGCTGATCCTGGCCAAATGCTCAATTGGGAGAGTCAATATGGAAGCTGCATCCAAGTGGTCGAAAATCGTGGATGGCAACGTCGTCCTTGAGTTTATCGACGTCACCCTGCGTGGTTGTGCTCAGGTCATGTTCCAGAATAACCCGCTGACCGGGCTACTGTTTTTTGCCGCCATTTTTGTCGGCGCGTTTGGCGAAGGCAACCCGGCCATGGCCTTCGGCAGTGTCCTGGGCACGGTCGTGGCAACCCTTACCGGTATGCACCTCAAGGACCGCACTTCCTGGAAGGCCGGCCTCTACGGCTATAACGGCTGCCTGGTCGGCGCTGCCCTGCCTACCTTCCTCGCCGTCACACCCATCCTGTGGCTGTGTATTATCCTCGGCAGCGTGGTCTCGGTAATCGTCACCATCTGCATCGCCGATATTCTGAAGACCTGGAAAGTCGCCGCCCTCACGGCGCCCTTCGTGCTGGTGACCTGGACCATGCTGCTGGCCAGCTATGCCTTTGGCGGCCTGAACACCAGCGCCCTGCCCGTGCCCAACCTGCCCCATGATCTGGTCGCGTACAACACCAGCCTGTTCGATGGTATAGACCTGTTCAAGAGCACGTTCTACGGGATCTCCGAAGTGTTCTTGATCAGCACGGTGATCGGCAGCGTGCTGTTTCTCGCCGGGTTGGCGGTGTCATCGTTGTGGGCCGCGGTGTTCGGCCTGCTGGGCTCGCTGCTGGCGGTGCTGGTGGCCGTGGTGCTGCAAGCCGAACACGCCAGCATCAATAACGGCCTGTATGCCTTCAGCGCCGTGCTGACTGCCATCGCCCTGGGTTCGACCTTCAACAAGCCCAGCTGGCGCGTGTTGATCTACACCCTGATTGGCGTGGTTTTCACTGTATTTGTGCAAGGCGCCTTGAATACAGTACTGGCCCCGGTTGGCATCCCGACATTGACCATGCCCTTTGTACTGGCTTCCTGGCTGTTTCTGGTGCCCAACAAAGACGTCATGCCGGCCCACCGTCAATAATTTCGATCCCTTTGCCGGAGTCTTTCCATGACCGCGATTGCCTACCCCCTGACAAATGCCGAGCCGTCGAACACCACACGGCGCGCCATTTATCTGCTTACCGGCCTGATCGTGGCCAACCTGCTGGCTTGGGCCTGGGCCTTTATCGAGTTCGGCAACAACCCGGTCTTGATGGGCACCGCATTGCTCGCGTACGGCTTCGGCCTGCGCCACGCCGTGGACGCCGACCATATTGCCGCCATCGACAATGTCACCCGCAAGCTGATGCAACAGGGCAAACGCCCGATAGCCGTAGGCACCTGGTTCTCCCTGGGGCATTCGACCATTGTGGTGCTGGCGTCTTTCGCGATTGCGGCCACGGCAATGGCGTTCAAGGACGATATGGAGTGGTTCCATGAAACCGGCGGCCTGATCGGCACCCTGGTGTCCTCGGTATTCCTGCTGCTGTTCGGCGTGCTCAACCTGGTCATCCTGATCTCGGTGTACAAGAAGTTCAAACAGGTCAAGGCCGGCCACACCCTGCCCCCCGAAGAACTGGACCTGATCACCACCCACCAGGGTGGCCTGATGGCGCGAATTTTTGGTCGGGTGTTCAACCTGGTTAACAAAAGCTGGCACATGTACCCGGTGGGCTTTCTGTTTGGCCTGGGCTTTGACACTGCCACCGAAATCGGCTTGCTGGGCATCAGCGCCACCAGCGCCTCCCACGGCATCAGCCTGTGGTCAATCATGGTGTTCCCGGTGCTGTTTGCGGTGGGCATGGCCCTGATCGATTCACTGGACAACTTCGTGATGATCGGCGCCTACGGCTGGGCGTTCTCCAAACCGGTGCGCAAGCTTTACTACAACATCACCATCACTGCCGCCTCGGTGGTGGTGGCCCTGTTTATCGGCGGTGTCGAAGCGCTGGGGCTGATTGCCGAAAAACTGCAACTCACCGGCGGGATATGGACGCCGATCAATGCCATCAGTGAAAACTTCGGCGAGATTGGCTACTGGATCATCGGGATGTTTGTCCTGTGCTGGCTGATTTCGGCCCTCAATTACTACATCCGCGGCTATGACCAACTGCCTGCCAACGCCTGATCAGAGGCTCAAGCACACGGGCTGCTGGTGGCAGCCCGATAAACCTGACCTACACTCCCCTCACCCCTTAACTGACGCGTCGTAGGTGCCATGACTTTATTACAGGACGTAAAAAATCGGATCTCCTTTGCCTATGGGGTCGCCTTGCTGGTTGCGATCAACGGCTTTCTTTTGTTTCTGCCGGTGCTGGAACGTGGCGTTGCCCATGCCAATGCCAAATCCGGCTCCTTTGATACCTGGAAGGAGGCATTAAGCTTTTTAGCCTTGCTGGAAATCCCCGGGTTTGTGGTGGGGCTTGTACTCCTGCTGATGTCACTGGGGCTGTTGATCAAGTCACGCATCAGCTGGTTTTTTTCCCTGCTGCTGCTGGTGGCCACGGTCTGCGTGGATTTTTTCATTCTGAAAAAACCTGACGGCGTGACCTTCTTCTCGCTGGTCACCATTGCCGTGCTGGCCTTCTATTGGCGCCGTTTTGACCACTACAGCCTGGCCTCGGGCAGCTTCTTTGCGGTGGTCAGCATCGCCTCACTGATCGTCTACAGCACGCTGGGCACGCTCTACATCGGTGATGGCTTTGCACCGCCGGTGACGGACCTGCCATCGGCGTTCTACTTCGCCATCGTGGTGATGTCCACCGTAGGCTTTGGTGACATCGTCCCGCATACCACCGATGCGCGTTTTTTCACCCTGACAGTGATCATCCTGGGCATCACCATCTTCGCGATTTCGGTGGCGTCCATTGCCGGCCCGCTGATCAGCAACAACATCCAACGTATTGTTAAAGGCAGGATTACCCATATGGCGCGTAAAAATCACTACATTCTCGTTGGCGTTGGTTCCCTGGCACAAAACGTCTATAAAGGTCTGACCGATCGCGGCGAACACGTCACGGTGGTATGCGTGGCCGGCAGCCAGCATGACCTGCCGGAAAAGGCCGATATCATTGAAGGTGACCCGTCGGCCGCGTCGACCCTGAAACTGGCCGGTGCAGCGGACGCCAAGTACATCGTCACCCTGTGCGACAGCGACGCCGAAAACGTGTTCACCATTCTCGCGGCCAAGGAAGTGGCAGGCGACGAAACCCAGATCATCGCACTGGTCAACGAAACGCGGAACATGCCCAAGGTCAAACGCGTCAACCCGACCATGGTGCTGTCGTTGCCGTTGCTGGGCAGTGAGTTGCTGGTGCGTACCCTGCAGGGCGATCAAATCAACAATGATCTGATCACCGAGATGTTCTTCGGCAAGCGTACGTCTTTGGCCTGAGACTTGGCAGGATAAAAAAAGCCCTCTGACGAGGGCTTTTTCATGGGTGCTGCAAGGGCTTATTGCGGGGTATCGGATGCAGGCAGCGGCGTAACCTTGGCCCCGGCAATCAGACCCAGTTCGACGGCAGCAAAACCGATTATCAGGCTGATCACCAGGTAGCAGATGGAGACAAAAACACTGCCCGGGTCTTGCATCATCTCGACTGCGCCAAACACGAAACTGGAGAACGTGGACAACCCGCCCATGATCCCGGTGCCGACCATCACGTGCACGTACTGGTTGATGCGGTTGCTCTTGAACAACGACGTGGCCACGCCCAGCAGGAACGCGGCGACGATATTGGCGACAAAGATATCCATGGGAAAGCCATCGGCCAGGCGCGGCACCGACAGCATGACGAACTCGCGGCACATGGCGCCGAACGCACCACCGACGAAAATCAGAATAATCATGTTGAGCATGGTGTGACTCCTGAGTCAGCGCGCCAGCCAGGCGCCGAAAGCGGCGGCGGCCAGGCCGACCAGTACCGAGATGATCAGATAACCTGCGGCCCATGCACGATCCCTGGCCTTGGCCAGTTTCGCGGCATCCAGCTGCATGCTGCTGAATGTGGTGTAACCGCCCAGGATACCGGTGAGCACCGCGGCGCTGAGGAAGTCGCCGTAGCGGTCGCGCCAGTCCACGGTAAACAGGATGCTCAGGTAACCGATTACAAAGGCGCCGCTGACGTTGATCAAAAATGTACCCAGCGGAAACGGCCCCTTATAGAACTGCCCTACCCGCAAACCGATCCACCAGCGCAACAGCGAGCCCAGCCCGCCCCCCAGCCCGACCCAGAAAACATCCAGCGCAGTCATGAAAGTCCCTCTCGTGTCTGTTGGTGAGTGGGGGAAACTCTAGTTCATAAAACAGCGGGCGGGCATGACTTGGGCCGGGTCTTTCGCTGTTACAGAAGAGTCCATGCCGGGGGCAGTGAGGCCTGAATGGCGCAGCTCATATTTGCTCAAGCTTTCAAACTGGCGCTCCTGAGAGTTGCAGGGTATTTGAGCAGCACAGGACGTAAAGCCAACTTGCAAAAGTCCCATCATGGGACTAGGATCGTTTTATGAGAATCATCGCAGTCAGTCAGCTCAAGATTTTTTGGCAACAGCACCCAGGCTCAGAGCAATCCTTCCTCTGCTGGATAGATGAAGCGAAAAAGGCGAACTGGCAAACGCCGGCCGACATCAAGGCGCAGTTTCGCCATGCCAGCATTCTCAAGAGCAACCGGGTCGTGTTCAACATCAAAGGTAACGACTATCGGCTCGTGGTAGCTGTGGCCTTCCGCTTCAGCGCCATCTATATCAAATTCGCAGGCACTCACCAGCAGTACGACGCCATCGATGCCAACACCGTGGAAATGGAGTAAGCCATGAATATTCGTCCAATTCGCACCGAGCAGGACTACAAAGACGCACTGAAGTCGGTTTCGCCGCTGTTCGACAATGAACCGCAGCCCGGGACACCTGAGGGCGATTACCTGGAGGTCATGATCACCCTGATCGAAGCCTACGAAGCCAAGCACTTTCCCGTCGACCTGCCCAACCCGCTGGATGCCATCCGCTTCAGGATGGAGCAGTCCGGGTTGTCAGCGGCTGACCTGGTGCCTGCGATCGGCCGGCAGAACCGGGTGTATGAAGTGCTCAACGGCAAGCGCTCCCTGACCCTGCCCATGATCTGGAAGCTGCATGAGATGTTTGGCATCCCGGCAGAGAGTCTGATCAAGCCGGTCAAGTCGTGACCGCCGGGGTAGGCAAAATCATGGGCGCGGGTGAAAAGGAGTACCATGCCCTCCGGCTTCATCCTATCGCCCCATGGAACCCCTATGTTTCCCAACGCTGAACGCTACAACCACTCCACCGAATACGCCAACAAACTGGTCGACCGTATCGGCCAGACCCCGGCCTGGATTGCCCTGCGCCTCGGGGTCACGGAAAAACGCATGCGCTATATCCTCGCTGGGTCCCGCACGATCAAGGGCGACACCACCGAAATCCTGATGAGCTATGCCGAGCAGTTCTGCCTGGAATGCCTGGCCGCCGAAGCCAAGGCCGCCAAGGATCGTGCCCGCTCCAAGGCCGCCGCCAGCCCTGCCAGCGACGCTTAGAACAACCCCAGTTGCCCGCCCACCAGGGCGCTGAAATTGTCATCGACAAACACCAGAATCGCGTCGGCCACCGGTTGCAGCTGACGCGACAGATAGTGCTCGTAATCCACTTCTGCGGTGCGGTTCTCCAACGGCTGGGGGCCGGCCACGGTGATCACGTAGCTGATCGTCCCGCCATTCTGGTACTGCCGGGGCCGCCCCTGCCGGTCGTTATACTCATCGGCCAGCCGCGCCGCCCGCACATGGGGCGGCACATTGCGCTCGTAATCACTGAGCGGGCGGCGCAGGCGCTTGCGGTAGATCAGCAGTTCATCATGCTCACCCGCCAGGGTGGCACGCACAAAGTCACGCACGTAGGCCTGCCAGGGCTGACGATTGAAGATGCGCAGGTACAACGCCTGCTGGAACTGCCGGGCCAGCGGTGACCAGTCGCTGCGCACGGTCTCAAGCCCCTTGTAGACCATCTCCCGACGGCCGTCGGCGTGCACCACCAACCCCGCATAGCGCTTTTTGCTGCCCTCTTCGGCGCCACGAATGGTGGGCATGAAAAAGCGGCTGTAGTGGGTCTCGAATTGCAGCTCCAGTGCGCTGGTCAGCCCATACTCGTCACGCACATGGGCCTGCCACCAGTCGTTGACGTACTGCACCAGCTCACGGCCGATACTCGCCGCGTCCTCCTCACTGTGCTGACTGCGCAGCCAGACAAAGGTGGAGTCCGTGTCGCCATAGATCACGCTATAGCCCCGGGCCTCGATCAGTGCCCGCGTCTTGAGCATGATTTCATGCCCGCGCAGGGTGATCGAGGATGCCAGCCGCGTATCAAAAAACCGGCAACCGCTGGAGCCCAGCACCCCGTAAAACGCATTCATGATGATTTTCAGGGCCTGTGACAGGGGCGCGTTTTTGTCCCGCTTGGCCACTTCGCGCCCCTTGGCCACGCGCTCGATAATGGCCGGCAAGCAATGCCGGGTGCGAGAGAAACGCGCACCACGAAAGCCCGGTACCGAGGTTTCATCGCCAGGCTCGCGCAAGCCTTCAACCAGCCCCAGAGGGTCAATCAAAAAAGTGCGGATAATCGACGGGTACAGGCTTTTGTAATCGAGCACCAGCACCGACTCATACAACCCCGGCTCGGACTCCATGACAAAGCCGCCGGGGCTGGCCTGGGGCGGTTTGTCCCCCAGATTGGGGGCGACAAAGCCCTGACGGTGCATCAACGGCATATACAGGTGATAAAAGGCCGCCACCGAGCCACCGCTGCGATCGGCCTCCAGCCCCGTGACCGAGGCGCGCTCCAGCAAAAAGGTCAGCAGCTCGGTTTTCGCGAAAATCCGCGTGACCAGTTCGCAGTCCTTGAGGTTGTAGCGCGCCAACGCAGGTTTGTCGTGGGCGAACATGCGGTTGATTTCGTCCATGCGCTGGTACGGCGTGCTGATGTCCTTGCCTTCGCCAAGCAGGGTCTGGGCGACGTTTTCCAGGCTGAAAGACGGGAACGACCAAGTCGCTGAGCGCAACGACTCGATGCCATCAATGATCAAGCGGCCCGCAGCACTGGCGAAAAAATGGTTTTTGCGCGTGCCGTGTTCGCGCCACTGCATTTCACTGCTGCCACGCCCCAGCAGCAACGGGATACCAAGGCGCCGGGCATGCTCGTGCAACACCCGCATGTCGAACTGCACCACATTCCAGCCGATGATCGCGTCGGGGTCATGCCGGGCCATCCACTGGTTAAGACGCAGCAACAGGTCGCCGCGGCTGGCGCAGAACTCCAGGTCGAAATCCACCGGGGTATCGGCCGCGGTGGCCTTGCCCAGCATATACACCTGGCGCTGGCCACAGCCCTCGAGGGCAATGGAATACAGATCGCCCTGCTCGCTGGTTTCAATATCCAGGGACACCAGTTTCAACCGTGGCCGGTAGTCGGGATGCGGCTTGATCCGGGCGTCCAGCAGCGGGCCATCGCCCTGTACACGGCCGCCAAAGCTCACCGGCGCAGTGATAAAACGCTCCATCAGGAACCGCTCCGGCGGGCGTATATCGGCCTCGTACACATCGACCCCGGCGCGGCGCAGGCGCTGGGCGATGTCCATCAACTGGGCATGCTGGCGGCAGTAGAGGCCGATCACCGGGCGCGACTGAAAATCACACAGCGCCAACTCACGCCATTCGATATCGCGCTCGTTCTGCAGCAGAGCCTGGGCCTGGCCAAGCTGAATCTTGGGGATAAACGCGGTGCAGGTTTGGTAAGGCAGGCGCACCTGCTGCGGCCCGTCATCGGTGGCCAACCAGAAGTCGACCTCGATACCCGACGGCGTATCACGCCAGTGCCGGGTCAGGACAAAGCCCTGCCTCAAGTCCATTACGCGGTTACAGGCATGTCGCCAGCATCGCCAGGCGGCGCATGGCAGCAGCATCACCCGGCTGTTGGGCGTAGTAGCTCACTGCCGTGCCGGTGCCCTGGGGCGTCAGATCGGCAAAGGACTCGGCGCCACGGGTGTAGACGGTCTGTTTGCCAGCCTTGTCGTTATTGATATAGGCACTGGCATCGACCCCGAACACGCTTTCATCCTGCCAGGAAAACTTGATGCATTCGGCGACCAGCGCCGTGGCTTTTTCCGAAGCCAGCACCCGGGTCGGGGCCTGGCTACGGGCAGTGTCCATCGCAGGAGACACACAACCGGCCAGCATGGCCAGACTCATGACGCTAATCAGCATTCGCATTGGATAGCCTCTGGATAAAGGTCAATACGATATCACGCAGCCAGTGCTCATAGGTGGCTAAATAACCAGTAGTCCGCTGAATGGGCTTGGTCCCATAGAGAAAATATGTCGCCGGTATTGCAGTTAAAACCACCGGGGACAAATCCATTCATGGGGGTGGCTACAGCAAAAGCAAAAATTTGAACAACACCAACCCTGCTCCCCGAGCGCAACACCTATAACCGCTCGTCATTTAAAAGAGACCCAGCCCACAGAATCAGCAGCATTTGCGTCACCAGCCAGCGAATTTCGCGGTTGCTGCTAGCTTCAGTAAACAAATAAACACGCCGGGCATCGGACGATAAACCGCCAAAGAGCGATTGAAGAAGCACTACGATGGGAGCAAGTACCGCTCGCAAGGCCAGCTTTACCGCCCTCACCCTGATCCTGACGCCGCTGGCGGGCTGGGCCGACAACGCCCGTGACTGGCAAAACACCCCCACCGACCTGAACATGCTGTTCGGCTATTACAACCGCGTCGACTCCAATACCCCCATCGACACTTCGCTACCCATCGACGGTCTGTCCCTCAATGCCGACCTGTATATCCTGCGTTATGCCCGTAGCTTCGGTATCGACGGGCGCAACAGTGCCTTCGAGATCCTGCAGCCTTACGCCGATCTATCCGCATCATTCGACAACGCCCGCTATTTCACCGGTACCAAACACAACGGTGGCATGGGTGACACCCAATTGGTGTTCGCACACAACATCTTTGGCGGCCCCGCCCTGAGCAAGGAGGAGTTCGCCAAATGGACTCCCGAGACCTTTCTCACGGCAGCCCTGACAGTCACCACCCCCACCGGCGACTATGACAAGAACCGGGTGATCAATATCGGTGCCAATCGCTGGGTGTACAAACCCGAGCTGGGTTTCGGCACCCCCATCGGCCCCACCTGGCTGGAGATCAACACCATGGTGTCGTTGTTCGGGTCCAACGATGAATACCAGGGCAACAGCAAGCTCGAACAAAAACCCCTGTATGCCATCGAAGGCCATTACAGCTACGACTTCAACCGCGCCCTGTGGGCTTCGCTGGACGCCACCTATAGCCGGGGCGGCGAGACAAAAATTGACGGCGACTGGCAGGACAACAAACAGGAAAGCACCCTGGCAGGCGCCAGTATGGGCTTTATGCTCACCCCCCAATTCGGCGGCCTGCTGGCCTATACCGACACCGTGAGCGAGCGCAAAGGCTCACCGGATATCGCCACCTGGACGCTGCGCATGCAGTACGTCTGGTAAGCGTCGTGACCATGCCTCGGGTACGTCGCGTAGTGCCAGGCCTGTTACTGGCCCTGGCCTTGCACGCCCATGCCGGCGACCCGTCCGCCATCGAGCCCGCGGCTGTGCAGGCCCTGGAGCAGATGGGCAGTTACCTGCGCAGCCTCAAGCAGTTTGGCGTCGAGGCCCGCAGCCAGACAGACCAGGTACTGGATAACGGCCAGACCGTCGAATTTCGGCACACCACCCGACTGCTGGCCCAACAGCCGGACAAGCTGCTGGTCTCGGTGGACAATCAGGGCATACACCGCACCCTCTATTACAACGGCAAGCGCTTCACCCTCTACCAGAGCCCCAGCCCCTACCTGTCTCTTATACACATCT